>JAZSAR010000137.1:0-14807 GCA_045601965.1 Clostridia bacterium | reverse complement strand
ATCTTGCCATGGAATACGGAAAAAGTGTTGCAGCCGTTCCGGGAAGGATTGATATTGAAGAATCAAAGGGTTGCTTTTCCTTGATAAAGGACGGTGCAACAATGATTACCGATACGGAGGAATTCGTTTCGGAATATATTCTATCTGCGCCCAAAAAGGAAGAAGTAAAGGAAGAAAAGGAACCGGAAATAAAACCGGAAAAGAAAACCTCGGGAAAAACAGCGGTACGTCAGGGCGAAAACGAAAGTGACAATATGCTGGAACTTCTGGATCTTCTTAAAAAAGAGCCTCTTACATCCCAGGAACTTTCAGAAAAAAGCGGAAGGCCCTTTAAGTGGGTTGCATCCACGCTTATAATTTTAGAGGTTTCGGGAAAAGTTAAAATGCTTCCTGACGGAAAATATTCTGTAAATTAAGTTGTTTATATATAGAAAGGTTGAAGATTAGAAAATGGAAAAAGCTAAAAGCAAGACAAATCTTTTAATAGTTGAGTCTCCTGCAAAGGCGAAGACCATAAAGAAATATCTTGGCAGAGGCTATAATGTTATGGCGTCAATGGGACACCTTAGAGATTTGCCGAAAAGCCAGCTTGGTATAGACACAGAAAAGGACTTTGAGCCTAAGTATATCACAATAAGAGGTAAGGGCGACCTTACAAGCGCAATGAAGAAGGCGGCAAAGAGCGCTAAAAAAGTATTTATTGCAACGGACCCTGACCGCGAAGGAGAAGCTATTGCATGGCACATCGCGGCAATTCTCGGCATCGACGAAAAGTCCGACTGCCGTGTTACCTTTAACGAGATAACGAAAACCGCGGTATCCGAGGCTGTTAAAAAGCCCCGTGCCATTGACCTTTCACTGGTTGATGCTCAGCAGGCAAGAAGAATAGTTGACAGACTCTTAGGATATAAATTAAGCCCCCTTTTATGGACAAAAATCGGCTCCGGTCTTTCTGCCGGACGTGTTCAGTCAGTAACCACAAAGATGGTTGTTGACAGAGAAAGAGAAATCGAAGCCTTCGTTCCCGAAGAATACTGGAATATCAATGCACTTCTTAAAAAAGAGGGTGAGGATTCCTTTGAAGCTCGTTTCCATGGTGTCGGCGGAAAGAAAAAAGAATTAAAATCCGAAAGCGATGCTGAAAAGATAAAGGAAATGATGAAGGGCGGCACTTACACCGTAACAGACGTTAAGTATTCCGAAAAGCAGCTTTCGCCAAAGCCTCCCTTTACAACAAGCTCTATGCAGCAGGAAGCGGCAAAACAGCTTGGCTTTACCGCAAAGCGTACTATGGCGGCGGCACAGATTTTATACGAAGGTGTTGACATAGAAGGAAGAGGAACTCTCGGTCTTATCACCTATATGAGAACAGACTCTCTTCGTATTTCCGACGAAGCAAAGGAAAATGCAAGAGAATATATAAAGACAAAATATGGCGATGCTTATGCGCCCAAAACTGCAAGAAGCTATAAGACCAAAAAGGGAGCGCAGGACGCTCACGAAGCAATTCGCCCCACCACTATGCTTACTCCCGAAGAGGTTAAAAGCTCTCTTAAGGGCGATGAATTCAAGCTTTACAAGCTTATTTTCTCACGCTTCATCGCAAGCCAGGCATCAAGCGCTGTATATAAAACATTAAATGCGGAAATTTCCTGCAATAAGGCAGACTTCAAGGCAGGTGCGAGGGAGCTTTCCTTCCCCGGCTACCTTGCTGTATATACCGACTCCGACAATACTGAGGAAACCGTAAAGCATCTTCCAGTGCTTAAGGCGGGCGATGTGCTGACGGAAGAAAAGCTTGAAGCATCGGGCCACTTTACAGAGCCTCCCGCGCGCTATAACGAAGCATCATTGATCAAGGCGATGGAAGAAGCGGGAATAGGAAGACCTTCAACCTATGCTCCCACACTTTCCACCATTCTTGCACGTCGCTATGTTGAGCGTGACAAGAAGGCGTTAAAGCCTACTGAGCTTGGTAAAATCATCACCGATATGCTGACAGAATATTTCAAGAGCATCGTTGATATTGAGTTTACCGCAAATATGGAGGATGACCTTGATAAGGTTGGCGAGGGTAAGGAAAAATGGACCAAGGTTGTAGGCGAATTCTACACCCCCTTTGAAAAGGACTTAAAGGTTGCCGAGGACGAAATGGGTAAGGTTACCATTCAGGACGAAGAAACCGATGTAAAGTGCGAGCTTTGCGGAAGAAATATGGTAATAAAGAACGGCAGATTCGGAAAATTCCTTGCCTGCCCGGGCTACCCCGAATGCTCCTTCACCAAGGCGATTGTGGACGAAACCAACGTGAAGTGCCCCGAGTGCGGTGATATGATTATCGGAAGATTTTCAAAGAAGGGCAAGAAGTATTACCCCTGCCGCAACAAGGACTGTAACTTCCTTCTCTGGGATATGCCCACGGGAGAAAAGTGCGAAAAGTGCGGTTCAATGATGATAACAAAAACCGTAAGAGGAGAAACTGTGGTTCGTTGCTCCGACAGATTCTGCGGTAAGGATAAAAAGTAAGCTGATGCACCCTTTACGGGTGCATCTTTATGAAAGGGACATTTTTATGATAGTAATAGGTGCAGGCCTTGCGGGATGCGAGGCGGCATACCAGCTGGCTAAAAGAGGCATCAAGGTAAAGCTTTACGAAATGAAGCCGAAAAAGTTTTCCCCTGCCCATAAGTACGAAGGCTTTGCGGAGCTTGTCTGCAGTAACTCACTTAAGTGTGACAGCCTTGATAACGCCTGCGGACTTCTTAAAGAGGAAATGAGAATAATGGACTCCGTTATAATTTCCTCGGCAGACGAAACAAAAGTTCCTGCTGGAGGAGCTCTGGCAGTTGACAGGGAAAAGTTTTCCGATACCGTAACAAAAAAGATTAAGGAAAACGAAAATATCGAAATAATCGAAGAGGAGATAACATCTATCCCCGAAGATGAGTGCGTTATAATCGCAACCGGTCCCTTGACAGACGGTGCGCTTGCAGAGGAAATCGGAAAGCTTACAGGCGGCTTTATGTCCTTTTACGATGCGGCGGCACCCTTGGTAAGCTTTGATTCCATCGATATGACAAGGGCGTATTTCAAAAGCCGCTACGATAAGGGAACTCCCGATTACATAAACTGTCCGATGACCAAGGAAGAGTATGATGCCTTTTACGAGGCGCTTATAAATGCGGAAACAGCACCCCTTCATGAGGATATTGAAAAGCCCTCCGTTTTCGAGGGCTGTATGCCCGTGGAAATTATGGCAAAGCGGGGAAGCGAAACATTACTTTTCGGACCCTTGAAGCCGGTGGGACTTGAAAACCCCGTAACGGGTGAGCGTTATCACGCCGTTGTTCAGCTCCGACGTGACAATACCGAGGGTACGGTCTACAATATGGTGGGATTTCAGACCAACCTTAAGTTCGGCGAGCAGAAGAGAGTGTTTTCTATGATTGGCGGCCTTTCCGATGCGGAATTTTTGCGCTATGGCGTAATGCACAGAAACACCTTCCTTTGCGGACCAAAGGTGCTTAACGCAAACTATTCTGTCAAAGACAGAGAAAATATTTTCTTTGCGGGACAGATTACCGGTGTTGAGGGCTATGTGGAATCAGCAGTATCCGGGCTCATTGCGGGCATAAACGCCTATGCTTATCTTACGGGAAAAGAAAGCTTTGTGCCGGGTAAGGGGACTGTTACCGGCGCGCTTTCTGATTATGTGGCAAACGGTGAGGCAGAGCATTTCCAGCCCATGAATGCAAATTTCGGAATAGTCAGCCACGAATTTCACAAAATAAGAAAGAAAAAGGAACGCTATGCCGCCGTGGCAGAAGCCGCCGTAAAGGAAATAACGGCACTTAAAGAAGAAAGAAACGATTTGTTTTAAATGTAAAAAAATGCTTGACAATGTAAAAACCTTATGATATAATCTCATAGGTTAAATATTAAAATACACACGTTCTGATGAGTCTGATTAGTTCCCATAGGGTGTAGCGGACGGTGCAGGGCGGAGGTATAAAAAAACTAAAAGGAGTGTTTAACTATGTCAGTAATCTCAATGAAACAGCTTCTGGAAGCAGGTGTTCACTTCGGACATCAGACCAGACGTTGGAACCCCAAAATGGCTGAGTATATATTTACCGAAAGAAACGGTATCTATATCATCAACCTTGAAAAGACCGTAAAGAAGGCTAATGAAGCTTATGACTTCATCAAGAGCATCGCTGCTGAAGGCGGAGACATCCTCTTCGTTGGTACAAAGAAGCAGGCTCAGGAAGCTATTAAGACAGAAGCTTTAAGATGCGGTATGTACTTTGTAAATTCCAGATGGTATGGCGGTATGCTTACAAACTTCAAGACCATCACCACAAGAATTGCAAGACTCTTCCAGCTTCAGAAGATGGAAGAAGACGGAACATTTGATGTTCTCCCCAAGAAGGAAGTTATTAAGCTTCGTCTCGAATGGAAGAAGCTTGAAGACAACCTTGGCGGTATCAAGGAAATGAAGAGACTTCCCGCTGCTATGTTCGTTGTTGACCCCAAGAAGGAAAAGAACGCTGTAGCAGAAGCAAGAAAGCTTCACATTCCCATCGTTGCTATCGTTGATACAAACTGCGATCCCGACGAAGTTGATTACGTAATCCCCGGTAACGATGACGCAATCCGTGCCGTAAGCCTTATCGCAGGCGCTATGGCAAACGCTGTTATCGAAGGAAGACAGGGCGAATCTTTTGCTCCCGCTGAAGAGGCTGCTGCTGAAGAAGCTCCTGCTGAAGAAAAGGCAGAGTAATTTTTAAGGAGGATACGAAAATGGCAGAAATTACAGCTAAAATCGTTAAAGATTTAAGAGAATCCACAGGCTGCGGTATGATGGATTGTAAGAAGGCTTTGGTTGAGTGCGATGGCGATATGGAAAAGGCCGCTGAGTACTTAAGAGAAAAAGGTCTTGCAAAGGCTGCCAAGAAGGCATCCAGAATTGCTGCAGAAGGTACAGTTAAGCTTTACGTTGACGGTAACGTTGGTGTTATCCTTGAAGTAAACGCTGAAACAGACTTCGTTGCAAAGAATGCAGATTTCCAGGCTTTCGTTGAAAACGTAGCTAAGGTTGTTGCGAAGGAAAACCCCGCTGATGTTTCCGACCTTCTCACAAAGGCATATCCCGAAGGCGGCACAGTATCTGATGCTCTTACAAACAAAATCGCTGTTATCGGCGAAAATATGACAATCCGTCGTTTTGAAAGAATGGAAGGTACAATTGCTACCTACAATCATGACAACGGCAGAATCGGTGTTATGACATTAATCGATGCACCCGCAAGCGATGATGTTACAGCTATGGGTAAAAACCTTTGCATGCACATCGCTATGTATGCTCCCAAGTACATCGCTCAGGCAGATGTTCCCGCTGAGGTTGTAGCTCACGAGCAGGAAGTATTAAAGACTCAGGCTATGAACGAAGGAAAGCCCGAAGCAATCGCTGAAAAGATGGTTCAGGGTAGAATCCGTAAGTTCTTCAGCGAAGTTTGTCTTCTTGATCAGGCTTACATTATGGACGAGGACATCACAGTTGCCAAGTACATCGACAGCACTGTTGCAGGTGCTAAGGTTCTTAAGTTCGTTCGTTACGAAAAGGGCGAAGGCATTGAAAAGAGAGAAGACAATTTCGCAGACGAAATTGCTTCCATGCTTAAGTAATTAGACTTAAAAGACCACCAGTCGGGTGGTCTTTTTTTATGTCAAAACCCGCCGGATACTGTGGGTGGATATTTTATTTGTCTGATAAAAAAATACAATTTTTTGAAAAAAGTTCTTGACAAATGCATATATATATGCTATTATATTTAAGCAAACCAAAGGGGTTGCAGAGGTGAAAAAATAATTTCAAAAAAATGAAAAAAAGTTCTTGACAAACACTGAAATTTATGATATAATAGATTTTGTTGTTGGAGAGAATAATAAATGGGAGCATAGCTCAGTTGGGAGAGCATCTGCCTTACAAGCAGAGGGTCATAGGTTCGAGCCCTATTGTTCCCACCATTTTTTTGGCCTGGTAGTTCAGCTGGTTAGAACGCTAGCCTGTCACGCTAGAGGTCGTGGGTTCGAGTCCCATCCAGGTCGCCATTTAAGCCTCTGTAGCTCAGTTGGTAGAGCAAAGGACTGAAAATCCTTGTGTCACTGGTTCGATTCCAGTCGGAGGCACCAGTTAAATGCGGGAGTGGCTCAGTGGTAGAGCGTCACCTTGCCAAGGTGAACGTCGCGAGTTCGAATCTCGTCTTCCGCTCCAAAAACACAAAAGGGACGCGTCAGATTTGGTGCGTCACTTTTGTTATAAGGCGCCATGGCCAAGTGGTAAGGCAAAGGTCTGCAACACCTATATCCCCAGTTCGAGTCTGGGTGGCGCCTCCAGAAAAGACGACTTGTTTCGACAAGTCGTTTTTTCAGTTATATTTGCCTACGGCAAGTTATCAGTTCAGATTGCTTCGCAAGTTATGAATTGACTTCGTCAATGCTTTTTTTGGCAAATATATCATAACTAAAACCGTAAGGTTTCATCATAACGCTAAACTTGTTTAACTTGCATCTAAATTGTTCGCTTTTTCCGTGGTTTTAAGGGCTTTTTGCAAAAATCAACTTTGAAATAAATGGGAGAAGATAAGTGGTTTTTAACCAGACTTGAACTAACGGCACTGCATTTTTTAAGTAGATTTTCAAGATAAGAAAGAACACGGTAAGTTATTATTGTCTGATGAATGTATGATAAGCGGTTTATATGTGGATTATTAAAGGATTATATGAAATTTTTAGACTTGTAGATTGTAACAATATTAATTTTTTATAATTATATAATTGTTATTTTATTTGTTAAACGTCCAAATAAATTGATAAAATAAATAATGGGTTGCATCACTTATTTGGTAAGACAGCCCGGGGTACAATATAAGTGTAGGTAATTTGGGTATTTATATAGTTGATTACCTGCACTTATTTTTTTCTGAAAAGTTTTACTAATATTACTGGATTTTTGGCATTTTAGGCATCCATTAAGATTCGTTATCATAAAAATTAGACTGTTAATTCTTACGGTATTTGTGAGGTGTAACTCCTATATTCTGTTTAAAAACTTTGATGAAGTATGCAACATTACCAAATCCACATTCCTCAGAAATTTCTAAAATATTTTTGTCTGTATTTTCAAGCATATCAATTGCTCTATAAATTCTATAGCAGTTTAAATATGTACTAAAAGTCTTACCTGTATTCTTCTTTAACAACCTGATTAAATAAGATTTGCTGAAATGAGCATAATTTGCAACATGTTCAAGAGATAGCTTTTCTGCAAAATTATCATGAATATATTCTATAATATCAGCAAATCTATCAAAGTCGTTTGCATCTTTTTTTTCATTAAATGAATAAAGATGATGTTCATATATTGTTGCGAATATTTCGATAATCAAAGCTTTTAATGTTAACTCAAAGCCGTAAAACTGGTTGTAAAAGTATGAGTGAATAAGATTAAGAAGTTGAGTTATTTGTTTACCGGATGAGGAAGTTTCTTCAAAAATTCTGTTATATAATATTTTTTTTGAGAAAAAATTGTTGAATTCTGTTCCAAAAATAATATATGGATGAAAAACTACCGCGAAAAATTGTCCGGAAGTGTTTTGATTAACTGTATGAAGCTCCCCGCCACTTATAAGGATTGCCTGGCCTTTTTTTACAATAATGCTTTTTCCGTTTATAATACACTCACATTCGCCATCTGTTATATAAAGGAATTCGTATTCGTCGTGCCAGTGATAGGGAATGTCATTGCTTGATTCATATATATTCATTTGCAACTTGCCGATTTTGTGTTGTGCGTAAGTTTCTTTTAAACTTGTTTTAGGCATAATAAATCTCCACTTTGTTCAATATATTTATATTTTTAGTCTATATAGTGTTAGAATAACCTATAATATTGTGATATATTATATAATAATACAATATATTTTTCAAGGGGTGAATTTAATATGAAGATAACAGTCAGTGCAAAAGATTTTGGCTTGAAGGCAGAAAGTGAAGCCCTACAAACCAAAGCTGTTCAGGATGCTATTGATTACTGCTTTGAAAAAGGCGGTGGAGTGGTGGAAATCCCTGAGGGAGAATACCATATAGGGGATATCAGAATACGAAGCAATATAACTCTTCATCTTCTTGAAGGGGCAAAGCTTATGGGAAGTCTTAATCCTGAAGACTATTTTAATTATAAAAATGATAAAGTTGAGCCACTGAGGGAAGACCAGATAACAGATGCCCCTTATGTTCATCTTTCAACAATACACGGGGAAACTGAATATGTAGAAAATAAACCTGAATACAGATTTAGAAGGATCCCGGGAAGTCGCTGGAATAATGCGGTTATCCGTGCAATAGATGCAGAAAACATAAAAATTATCGGAGAGGTAGGATCTGTGATTGACGGATGTAACTGTTTTGATGATGTTGGTTCTGAAGAAAACTATCGCGGACCTCATGGAATAACATTTTTTAACTGTCGAAATATTGAGCTTAAAGGCTATACAATTCAGAATACGGGTAATTGGGCGCATGAATTATTATTCTGTGACAACATAGATGTAGATGGAATAACTGCTCTTGCAGGTCATGACGGATTTGATGCTTTTGCTTGCCGTAACCTGAAGATTACAAATTCAGAGTTTTATACAGGCGATGATTGTATTGCAGGCTTTGGGAATGTTAACGTATACATCTCAGATTGCGTTTTGAATTCAAGTTGTAGTGCAATTAGATTTGGCGGAACAAATATGTTGGTTGAGAAGTGCCATATATACGGTCCGGGCAAATTTTGCTTCAGAGGAAGTATGTCTCTTGAAGATAAGAAAAATTCGGCGCCGTCACCTACAAAGGGAGCAAGAAATAATATGCTCAGTGCATTTACTTATTATGCTGATTACAGTATGCCGATAAATACTCAGCCGGGGAATATTATTATTTCGGATTGTACGATAGATATGGCAGACAGATTTTTGCACTATAATTATTCCGGTAATGAAACATGGCAGAAAAACAGACCACTTGAAAGTATTGAATTTCGTAATATAAAAGCAGAAAGCGTAAGTATGCCTATTACTGCTTATGGAGACAAAAATGTTCCTGTTACATTAAAGCTAAAAAATGTTGAAATCACAATGCGAGAAGGTTATGAAGATATTGACTTGGTTCATATTTGCAACTATGATAGCGTTGTTTTTGAAAATCTTTCTGTTCCGAACTATAAAGGTGACTGTATTATCAAAAAATGGTCAGATGGAAAGATTGTACTTAATAATGTAAATTGCGGCAATGCAAAAGAAGTAAAAGAAGCGGATAAACCATTCTTTACGAAAGCTATTTAAATTAACATAAAGAAAGGAAGTAAAAAAATGAGTAGATTTAAGTATTCAGTAGGACCATGGAATGTTCACGAGGGAGCAGACGCATACGGTCCTGCAACAAGAGAAACAATTTCGTTTGAGGAAAAGATAAAGACATTTAAAGAAATGGGATTTGATGCAATCCAGTTCCACGATGACGACGCTGTGCCTAATATGAATAACATGACAGAAGCAGAAATCATCGCAGAGGCAAAAAAGGTAAAGGCGCTTTTGGATAAGTATGATTTAAAAGCTGAGTTTGTTGCTCCAAGACTTTGGATGGATCCTCACACAGTTGATGGTGGATTTACCTCAAACAGCAAGGATGACAGAGAATTTGCAATGTGGAGAGCGTATCGGTCAATTGATATTGCAAACGCATTAGGTTGCGATAAGCTTGTTTTGTGGCTTGCAAGAGAGGGTACAATTTGTTATGAAAGTAAAAGCCCTGTTACTTCAACAAAACTTCTTATTGAAGCTATTAATAATATGCTTGCATACGACAAGAATATAAAAATTATGATTGAAACTAAACCAAACGAGCCTGTTGACAGAAGCGTGTGCCCAACTCTTGGACATGCTATGGCAATTTCAGCAGCATCTAATGATCCGTCAAGAGTGGGTGGACTTTTAGAGTCAGCTCATGCGATGCTTGCAGGACTTGATCCGGCAAGTGAAATTGGATTTGCTTTAGCTATGGGCAAACTTTGGGGTGTGCATTTGAATGACCAGAACGGAATGAAATTTGACCAGGATAAGAGCTTTGGTGTTGAAAATCTCCGTACAGCATTCAATCAGATGAAGGTTCTTATGGAGAATGGATTTGGCGATAACGGAGAGTATATCGGTCTTGATGTAAAGGTTATGAGGACAGAAAAGCAGGAAGGAAGCTACAAACATCTTGAGAACAGTCTTAAGATTGCAAAAATGCTTGAAGAAAAAGCTGCAAGATTTGACTATGATTTCCAAGAAAAGTGTGTAAAAGAACGAGACTACGAAGCACTTGAAATGTATGTTATGGAACTTTTGATGAAGGGATAATTTTTGAAGTAGGAAAACGCGAGATTGACGCGGCAATCAGATATCACGGAACACAGTTCCATCATTCTCTGTCTGATGTTGTAAGGGATTCTGTAGACCGTGAAATGAACAAGAAGGAACTGCAGATATTGCTGCTCTCATTATGGTAGGTTCAAACAGTACAAGCTCAGGACACTCTTTGGTAGATTTGAAGCCGGCGTGGCTGATTGGATATGACGGAGCAAGTGAGAAGGAATGGAAATTCTAACGAACAGTCTTGATTCGTATAAATCCAATTATGGTATCTAGACTCCTTGGAGATTGTTTTTCATTTGAATATTGCCCCACAAATTTTTGATTCGACTGAAGTTTAGCGAAATGCATCTAAATCCTTTGTCTCATTCGCTTGTTTTGAACATATTGGATCGAACCTTAAAAAGCTTGATAAAATAAGACTTTCAGAGGTGGCATCTAAACCATTCGGCTCTTTCAGAAAAACAAGCACCCGAAAGGGTGCTTGTTTTTTTGACGGCACACCATAAAACAGACTCGAACGAAGTCATAGGAAAAATGCAATTGCCAATATTTATATTGACAACAAGGATGATATGCAGTATAATTAAATAGTTAACTGTTAATACGTTTACTATTTAATCCGGAGGTGAATTATGGAAAAGGAAGTTAAAGAAAGAAGTCTTGCCAATGAGGCAATAGGGCTTTTTTTATGTACAGACCGTTTGCACAGAAAAATAGTGGAAAAAAGGCTTGAGGAGCTTAAACTTCACAGAAGCCAGCACATGATGCTCATGCATCTTTCAAGATTTAAAAGGACTGTTTCACAGAAAGAATTGGCCGGGTCTTTGTCCATTACCCCTGCTGCGGCTGCGGTTTCCGTAAAAAAGCTGATTGAAGGCGGATATATTGAAAGAAAGCCTTCCGATAAGGATGCGCGTTACAACGATGTATCCATAACCCCTAAAGGGGAAGATGTTGTTAAGCGCTCAAGAGAGATTTTTGCTTCCATTGACGAAGATATGGTGGCGGGAATAGGAGAAGAAGAGCTTCTTAATTTTATTGAAACAGTTAAAAAAATGAAAGAAAATCTAAAAGAGAAAGGACAGATTAAATGAAACGGTGGACTAAATACATAAAACCGTATCTATTGTATTTCATCTTGGGACCTCTTTGTATGATTATCGAGGTTGTAGGCGAAGTTTTTATGCCCCGCTTTCTTGCAGGAATTATTAATGAAAGCGTTGCAAAAGGCATAGGCTTTTCAGTTGAAATGTCGCTTTGTATGATTGGTCTTGCCATAATTATGATGGCAGGCGGTGTCGGAGGTGCATATTTCGGTGCAAAGGCGTCGGTTAATTTTGCGGCGGATTTAAGGCAGGATATCTATAAAAGGGTACAGGGCTTTTCCTTTGCCAACATCGACAAGTTTTCAACGGGCTCACTTGTTACCCGTCTTACCAACGACGTAACTCAGGTGCAGAACTTTGTGAATATGCTGCTTCGTATGTTCCTTCGCTCGCCGGGTATGCTTATCGGTGCGCTTATTATGGCAATAAGGTTAAAGCCGTCTCTTGCGGTGGTTTTAGCTGTTACAATCCCCCTTATGCTTGTTACGGTTATATTCATTATAAGAACGGGCTTTCCCAGATTCGGAAAAATGCAGGTTAAGGTTGACAGGCTTAATTCAACGGTACAGGAAAACATCACAAATGTCCGAGTTGTAAAGTCCTTTGTCCGTGAAAAGCATGAAATTGACAAGTTTGAAACTGCCAATGCGGACCTTAAGGAGGCAAATATGTCTGCCGTTAAAGTTATGATTTTTATGGGTCCCGTAATGACCATATTTATGAATTTCACAACCCTTGCGGTTTTGTGGTTTGGCGGAAAAATGGTGCTTGATGTGGATTTTCCTATGCCTATCGGTGACCTTTCTTCCTTTATCACATACGTTACTCAGATTTTATCATCATTAATGATGGTAACGATGATGCTGATGCACTCATCCCGTGCCCTTGCTTCCGCAAGAAGAATTAAAGAGGTGCTGGATGAAAAGTCGGATATTACTGACGAGGATGCAAAATATCCCGAGCTTAAAGTGATGCGCGGCGAAGTGGAATTTCGCGATATGTCCTTCCGCTATTACAAGGACAGCCCCGACGAGGTGCTTAAAAACATCAATGTGAAAATTGAAGCGGGTGAAACTGTTGGCATAATAGGCTCCACCGGCTGCGGAAAGACAACGCTTGTTTCTATGATACCGAGACTTTATGACCCGGATTCGGGCGAGGTTTTGGTTGACGGTGTACCGGTATCGGAGTACAGCCTTAAAAACTTAAGAGACGGCGTTGGTATGGTGCTTCAGAAAAACATTTTATTCTCGGGAACAATTCGCGACAATCTTTTATGGGGCGATGAAAACGCCACCGATGAGGATATTATAAAGGCAAGCGAAAGCGCCCAGGCGAGAGGCTTTATCGAAGCCTCCTCCGAAGGCTATGAAAAGGAGCTTGAGCAGGGTGGCGTAAACGTGTCCGGCGGTCAGAAGCAGAGGCTTTGCATTGCAAGAGCTTTAATTAAAAAACCGAAAATTTTAATTCTGGACGACTCCACCAGCGCGGTTGATACGGCGACTGAGGCAAAGATAAGAACGGCGCTGAAAGAGGAAATTCCCGATTCCACCAAGATTATTATCGCGCAGAGAATTTCTTCCGTTATGGAAGCGGACAAAATTATTGTTATGGACGATGGCGTGATTACCGGTATCGGAACTCACGAAGAGCTCCTTTCATCCAACGAGGAATATAAGGAAATTTATACCTCGCAGATGTCTGGTAAGGAGGTGTGAGCCGTGGCAAGAAGTATTGAAGAACTTAAAAAGCAGTATAACACAGGTCACAATCCGATGGGACCGGGAGGTCCCGGCAGAGGTCCCGGTGGTCCCGGCAGAGGAGGCCCTATGGCAAGAGGTCTCGGCGGTAAGCCGAAGGATACAAGCAAGACCGTAAAGAGGCTGTGGAAGTATATGGCAAGCTATAAGTTCAAACTTGCGCTTGTTATGCTCCTTATGGTTACCCACACGGTAACAGCGCTTTTCGGCTCCTTTATGCTGGCACCGATAATCGACAAAATCGCCCTTACGGCGTCTCCTGATGCGGAGGTTGATGTAAGCGCGCTTGAGGTCTTTGCAGACAGAATAATAAGCTCCCTTTCGGAGTCGGAGCTTCTTTCCGGCATTTTTGCATCGGGCAGGCTTTATGAGGTATTAACCTACATGGTAGCGGGAATAATTATTCTTCTTTCAATCTACCTTGTGGGCGCTTTAGCGGGATATTTTCAGTCAAGGCTTATGCTTTCAATTACTCAGGGCTCTTTGGAGAGGATAAGAAACGAGCTTTTTGCAAAGCTTCAGTCCCTTCCCTTAAAGTATTTTGACAACGAAAGCACAGGCGATGTTATGAGCCGTTTCACCAACGACGTTGACAACATCGGTATGATGCTGGATAACTCTCTTGTATCGCTTATTTCGGGTTCAATTTCATTAATCGGTACATTTATATTTATGATAACCACAAACTGGGTGCTTACAATGGTGACGATACTCTTTGTTCCCATCTTTGTTTTCGGCGGTGCGGCAATTGCGAAAAAGGGCCGTCGCTTCTACAAGGGACAGCAGGCATCATTGGGTGCGGTTAACGGATATATTGAAGAAAGCGTAACCGGTCAGAAGGTTGTAAAGGTGTTTAATCACGAAAGCGTGTGCGAGGATGAATTTCTGCTTTTAAACAACGACCTTCGTGACACTCAGCTTAAGGCGCAGTTTTACGGCGGTATTATGGGCCCCGTTATGGGAAATACCAGCCAGATTACCTATGCCATCACCGTGGGAATCGGCGGTATTATGATGATAACAAGCGGATTCACACCCGGTGCCCTTACGGTATTTGCCAACTATTCAAGGCAGTTTGCTCAGCCAATCAATATGATTTCAATGCAGATGACCAACGTATTTTCCGCCCTTGCAGGCGCAGAGCGTGTGTTTAAGGTTATGGATACCGCACCTGAGGTTCCCGACAGCGCCGATGCGGTTACTATGGGCGACATTAAGGGCGAGGTTATCCTTAAAAACGTAGACTTCGGCTATAATGAAGAAAGACTCATCCTTAAAAATCTTTCCGTTGTGGCACATCCCGGCGAAAAGGTTGCCTTTGTAGGCTCAACCGGTGCGGGAAAAACCACTATCACAAATCTTATCAACAGATTTTACGATGTGGGAAGCGGAGAGATAGCCATTGACGGCGTGCCGATTAAAGGCTATACAAGAGAGTCACTTCGTAAAAACATTGCAATGGTGCTTCAGGATAC
>JAZSAR010000136.1:0-16802 GCA_045601965.1 Clostridia bacterium | reverse complement strand
TGTCCATGCCCGTAAGCTTTTTTGACCGCCATCAGACCGGCGATATCGTAAGCAGAATGTCCTATGACATCGACACCATAAACTCCTCTCTGTCCCACGATTTCGTGCAGATATCAACGAGTGCCATTACCATTTTAGGTTCACTTTTTATGATGATAAAAATTTCCCCGGTGCTTGTTTTGGTTTTTGCCGTAACAATTCCCATTTCCCTTCTTATGACAAGATACAAGGCGAAAAAGGTGCGCCCGCTTTTCAAGAAGCGAAGTGCAAAGCTTGGAGAGCTTAACGGCTATGCCGAGGAAATTATAACAGGTCAGAAATCCATAAAAACATATAACTCAGAGGATGTTTACATTGACCGCTTCGACGGCAAAAACTCAGATGCGGTAAGCGCCCACTACGAAGCAGAGTATCACGGTAGTACAATGGGTCCCTCCGTAAACTTTGTAAACAATCTGTCTTTAGCTCTTATAAGTATGTTCGGTGCAATCCTTTTCTTAAAGGGCAAGCTTACGCCGGGTAATTTATCCACATTCGTTTTGTATTCAAGAAAGTTTTCAGGCCCCATAAACGAAATTGCCAACATTTTAAGTGAGCTTCAGTCATCCCTGGCTGCGGCAGAAAGAGTTTTCCGCCTTATTGATGAGGAAAGCGAACCTGCTGATTTACCGGAAGCAAAGGCAATTTCGTCTGTCCGCGGCGACGTGGAACTAAAGAATATTGACTTTTCCTATGACGGTATAAAAACCGTTCTTAAAAACGTCAACCTCAAAGCAGATAAGGGTGCTCTTATTGCAATTGTAGGTCCTACGGGCGCCGGCAAAACCACGATAATAAACCTTTTAATGCGCTTTTACGATCCCGTTTCGGGCGAAATAACACTGGATGGCACGCCCTATCTTGACATAACGAGAGATTCGCTCCGTTCATCTTATGCAATGGTGCTTCAGGATACCTGGCTCTTTGGCGGAACGATTTACGAAAACATTGCCTACGGAAATAAAAACGCCACCCGTGATGATGTGGAGCGTTGCGCAAAAGCCGCAAAAATTCACAACTACATAATGGCACTTCCCGAAGGCTATGACACCTATTTATCTGAAGACGGAATAAACATTTCCCAGGGACAAAAGCAGTTACTCACCATTGCAAGAGCAATGCTTTTAGACTCCAAAATGCTTATACTTGATGAAGCTACCAGTAATGTTGACACCCGTACGGAAAAGGAAATCCAGTCGGCAATGACTGCCCTTATGAAGGGAAAAACCTGTTTTGTAATAGCTCACCGTCTTTCAACAGTTGAAAATGCCGATGCAATATTAGTTATAAACGACGGCGAAATAAAGGAGCAGGGCACACATTCCGAGCTCCTTGAAAAAGGCGGAATTTACGCATCAATGTATAATTCTCAATATGAATGAAAAGGAGTTTTATATGAAAAAAGCAGCTGTATTATTGATAATATTAATATTTACTTTAACCAGTTCATTTGCAAGCGGTGATGTATCTGTTTACGTTGACGGCAAAAAGCTCGATACCCCCGCCATTCTTATAGACGGGGTTACCTATGTTCCCCTTCGCGCAGTCTCAGAAACCATGGGGGCTGCCGTTTCCTGGGACGGAGATACAAAAAGTGCAATAGTAAATTCCCCTTCCCCTGAAAAAGATATAACAAATGTAATTGCCGAAGCAAGTAAAAGCGTTGTTGCAATTACGGGAAATATCAAAAATATTCCCGGCGCTATGGCGTTCGGCACCGGTGCCATCATAAAGTCAGGCGGAATAATTCTTACCAACGCCCATGTTGTGGAGGATCTTACCGATATAACCGTAATATTGCAGGACGGAAGTAAATTCCCGGCCAAGGTTCAGTATATAGACGAAATTTCAGACCTTGCTGTTATCAGGATAAACAAGCTTGGCTTAAAGCCCATCGCCTTCGGAGATAAAAATTCCGTTATGCCGGGTGAAACAGTATATGCCATAGGAACACCGGTATTTCTCTCCATGAGAAATACCGTTACCAGAGGAATTGTCAGCGGATTGGATGTGCCCGTAATGGGAGCATACTACCCCATGCTTCAGACGGACGCCGCCATAAACGGCGGTAACTCAGGAGGGCCACTCATAAACACCGAAGGAAAGCTCATAGGAATAAATACCATCAAGTATGTAGACGTTGATATAGAGGGTATAGCTTTTTCCATTTCCCTCGACACGATAAATTACGTTCTTTCTCAATTTGAACAAAATGGAAAGGTTCTTCGTCCTTATATAGGAATTTATCTTAAAAATTCCTGGGAAGCAAGCTTTGGGTTACCCACTGATGATGGAGTAACGGTTACTTCCTCGGATATAGCGTCCATCTTAAAGGGTGACGAATTAATTGCCGTAAACGGCATTACGGTTCACAGTGTCACTGATTATAACACAGCTTTGCGTGACAGTGCAAAAAACGGCAGAGTTACCCTTACTGTAAAAAGAAGCGGGAAAACAATTGATATTCCCGTTGATTACACTCTTAAATAAGAAAGGAAAAAACTATGAAAAGATTAATTTGCGCTCTTCTCGTTATCCTGCTCACTTTTACAGCGGTAACAGCTTTTGCAGAGAAAAACCTGCCTCTTCCCGAAAAAACAGAAATTTCATTTAAGGTTGGTGACTCCATCCTTCTCATAAACGGAAAAGAAGTAACTGTAGAGACACCGTATATTGCAGGAGAAGGCACAACGCTTGTTCCCTTGCGTGTTATAACCGAAGCCTTCGGGGCAGAAGTTTTGTGGGACGGCGAAACAAAGACTATCACCTTAAACTATCCCGATGTTACCATCATTCTTCAGATAGATAACAAAATTGCAAAGATAAATGACCACACCGAAGAATTGCCTGTAGCCCCCACTTTATCAGATTCCGGTGTTACAATGGTTCCTCTTCGTTTTATTTCCGAAACCTTCGGGGCAGAAGTCACATATGACAGTGGGCTTATAACAGTAACAAAATCTGCCCTTGATTTCGGAAAAACATTATCAAACCTTACTGATAAGGAAAAAATCGGAGATTCTTACCAGCAGTGGACAATAAACACTCCAAAGGACCTTATCCTTGCCGAAAAATCTCCCGCCGGAGATAAGGTCTCTTTTACAGGTGAAGATAGCGCTCTCATCATTGCAATAGATAAAAGAACAGAAGAATATTCACCGGAAGCAAAATACCTTGATTCCAAAAATGTATTTTTAGAAGGCTCTGTCCTTATTGACACAGATTTCAAAATCGATGAAAATAAAAACGGATATTTTATGGTAAGAGCTAAGGATGAGTCAGTTTTCACTGATGCAAGATGTTATATAACAGACAAAAAGGTTTACTATATTTTATACATGTCATCTATAACCGATAATTTTTCTCCCGACAGCTATATTTCCATACTCGACAGTTTTAAGCTTGAAGATGCGTCTGACGAAATTTATGATATTTCCGAAGTTAAAGACGGATTAATCCCCTACGAAAACGAAAAATTGAAATTAAAATTCATGTACCCGGTAGATTATGTCCTGTTTGACAACACCTTTAATGATTTCGGCTTTTACAAAGACACCGAAGAAGATGAGCCTTATTCTGAATTTCGTATAAACATATTTTCAATCTCCGACAAAACAAATGCAAAGTCCCTTGCCGAAGCTGACAGATTATCAAGACTGGATTACTATAATAAAGAATTTTCAGAAATTTCAGAAATAACGGAATTTACTCAAAACGGCACCGTATTTTACCGCTATACTCACAAAATCAACAATTCCAAATCTTACGATTCCACTACTACGGATGTATTTTTTGAAAAAGGAGCTTATCTTTACAACATCTGCTTCTATCAGGAAAAAGATGCTGCTTTGGACGTGGATAAAATATTAAAAACTCTTGAATTTGAAGAGCTTGATGCAAAGGAAATTGGAAATATCATAAGAGATGATAACAACCCCGAAATCATGTACCCTGTAAAAAATGAATACTGGTCAATCACGCTTCCATCCACATGGATAGCAGACAGTAAAAACACTGTTTCTGACTCATACTTCTATCATCAGCTCAGCGACTCACTCATTTGCATAAGCGGTTATTACGAAAATACTACCCTTACATCCAGCCAGTTTTCATCAAAAATACGTTCTGAAATCCGCAATCTGCAAAAAGAAGGCTCTTACAGCGATTTTACAACACCTGTAGCTTTAACTCTCAACGGCGACAGATATTATAAATATTCTTTCAGGCAGACAACAGATGATGACGTTTTTAACTATACTGTTTATTCTGTTCACAGAGACGGTGTAACATTAGACATATTTATATCAATAAATGATATTTCCTACACAGAAAAAATTGTAGAAGAGGCTGATTCAATTTTTGAATACTTCCGTGTGGAATACGATGTAACCAAAGACACATCCAGAAATGAGAAATAAAAAAATGCTTCAAGCTTTGATATGCACCCCAAAAGTTAGACACTTTTGGAGGTGCATATCATTTGCCTGAAGCATTTCTCTTTTACTTATTCTTCGTCGGGCTCGTCCCAGTTATGGTAAACGTCCTGAACATCGTCGTCATCTTCCAGCATCTCAACCAGCTTTGTCATATTCTTAATCTGGTCGGGGTCTGTAAGCTCAACAGTTGTAATGGGTGCATAGGTATCCTCTGTATCAGCCACGGTAACACCTGCATTGGTAAGGCTTTCTGATACGTTCCATACATCGGCAGGCTCTGTTATAATTTCAAAACAATCCTCATTGTCGGAAATATCAAGTGCACCTGCATCAAGAGCAGCCATTGTAAGCTCGTCCTCGTCAGCCACGTTTTCCTTTTCAACAATGATTATACCCTTTCTTTCAAACATAATGGAAGCACAACCGTTTGTACCTAAATTTCCGCCGTACTTATCGAAGTAGTGACGCATATTGGCTGCTGTACGATTACGGTTATCGGTAAGCGCCTTTACCATCACTGCGATACCATTGGGACCGTAGCCTTCGTATGTGATATCCTCATAGTTATCAGCTTCACCCTCACCTGCAGCCTTCTTTATACAACGCTGAATGTTGTCATTGGGCATATTGTTGGACTTTGCTTTTGCTATAATATCCTTAAGTCTTGCATTTGCATTGGGATCGGGACCGCCCATCTTAACGATTACGGCAATTTCACGTCCGAGCTTTGTAAAAATCTTCGCTCTTTCGCCGTCGGTCTTATCTTTTTTTCTTTTAATGTTGTTCCATTTGGAATGGCCTGACATTTTCTTCACTCCTTTTATATACTAACTAATTAATAATACACTATTTCAAAGAAAAAATCAAGTATCTTAAATAATTTTTATAAATTAATTTTTTCGTTGACATTATTCTTTATTTAAGGTATGATTAATATAATAACAAAAAAGGAGTGTCAAAGTTGACAGAATTTTTCATAGAGCAGTTTCAAAACCTTACAGAAGGTATGAAATATTTAATGACATTTTTGATTTCCATGCTCCCTATTGTGGAGATTCGCGGTGCAGTTCCGGTTGGCACAGCGCTGGGGCTTGATACATTATGGATTTTAATTGTTTCTATTATAGGAAATTTACTTCCTGTTCCTTTTATCATCCTTTTTGCCCGCCCTATAATAAAATGGCTTAAATCAACACGTCTTTTCTCACCCATAGCAAAATGGCTTGAAGGAAAGGTTGAAAAAAACAAGGAGAAAATTACAAAATACGAAAAATTGGGGCTTTTCATATTCGTTGCAATCCCCCTTCCCGGTACCGGTGCATGGACGGGAGCATTGGTTGCCTCCTTCCTTGAAATGCGCATAAAGGACAGTCTCCCCGCAATATCTGCAGGTGTTTTGGGCGCCGGCATTATCATGACAGTTGGCTCCCAGGCTGTGAAATTCTTATTTTCCTTATTTTAATTATGTACATAAATCCTCTTTTTACATACCATGGTAAAAAGGAGGATTTTATGTTCCCTGTAATTATAACTTTTATTTCTCTGCTCATTTTTATAGCCGGCTTTTTTCTCATTAAAGCAATTCGTGAAAAACCCAAGTGCAACATTATAATAACGGCGCTTTCAACAGAAGATATAGCTCATCTTTTAGCAGCATCAGATAGCGCAAAATCAAACTCGGTTTACATAATAACAAACTCTTACGATGAAAATTATTTTAAATATCTTGAAAAACACTATTTTATACGGGAGGTACTGACAGTTGTCGACAGAGGTACTTGAAGGAACGGTTGAACACATAACCTATCAGAATCAGAATAACGGCTATACAGTATGCGATATCTCAAGCGACAACGCTTTGATATGCGCCGTTGGCTGTATGCCATCTTTGGCGTGTGGCGAACAGGTGCGCCTGACCGGCTCTTGGGTAAACAATCCCTCCTATGGTGAGCAGTTTTCAGTAACTATGTTTGAACGTCTTATGCCAAAGGAAGCAGGCGCCATTCTTTTATATCTTTCATCCGGAATTATAAAGGGCGTGGGCGAAGCCACCGCCCGTAAAATTGTGGACGAGTTCGGAAGCGATACCTTGAAAATCATTGAATCGGACCCGGTTAAGCTTTCCAAGGTAAAGGGTATAACGAAGGATAAGGCATTGGCAATCCAGGCTTCATACATAGAAAAAAGAACTGTGCAGAACACCATAATGTTCCTTCAGAACTATGGCGTCAGCGTAGAAATGGCTATGCGCGCCCACACAACTCTTGGAAACAATGCGGTAAACGAAATTAAGCAGAACCCTTATGTCCTTTGCGATAAGGTGCACGGAATCGGCTTTGAATCCGCCGATAAAATTGCCATGGCTATGCTTGGAGAAACCACCGCGCCCGACAGAATAAAAAGCGGAATACGCCACGTTTTATCCACCGTTGCCATTGCAATGGGACACACCTATCTCCCGGAGACTCAGCTTACGGAATATACGGCAGGGCTTTTAAATGTGGATGAAGAGCTTGTAATAAACCAGTACACCGCCCTTTTACTCGAAAAAGAGCTTTATTCCTTCGAGTCCTACGACGAGGGCAAATGTTTCCAGCTTTCAATGTATTACAATGCAGAAAGGCAGATTTCAAAAAAGCTTTCGGCATTAAAAAAAGAGCCCCTCGAAGAAGAGCTTGCCTCCATTGATGTCTACATAAGAAACTCCGAGAAGAAAAGCGGAATAATTCTCTCCGAGGAGCAGAAATACGCTGTAAAGAGGGCAATATTCGGTGGTGTTACCGTAATCACCGGTGGCCCCGGTACAGGTAAAACCACCATTATCAGAACAATTATCCATTGCCTTGAAGCAAAGGGATTATCTTATTGCCTTGCCGCTCCAACAGGACGTGCCGCAAAAAGAATGTCCGATGCCTGCCTGTGCGAGGCTAAAACCTTGCACCGCTTACTTGAAATTGAATATTCAAAGGGCGATGTCCCTTACTTTTCCCACGATGAGAATAACCCCCTTGATACAGACTTTTTGATTGTGGACGAGGTCAGTATGGTGGACACGCTTTTAATGAACAGCTTAACCAAGGCTCTTGCTCCCGGAACTGGACTTATATTGCTTGGCGATGCCGACCAGCTCCCATCCGTAGGTGCAGGAAGCGTACTTAAGGACATAATTCAAAGCGATGCGGTTGAAACAATGCACCTTACCTACATCTACCGCCAGGCGGCGGAAAGTATGATTGTTACCAACGCCCACCTTATTAACAACGGTGAAATGCCTACCTACAACAAGTCGGACAATGACTTTTTCCTTGTTGTAAGACAATCCGCCCAGGCGATAACGGACACCATTACGGACCTTTGCAAGAACCGCCTGCCACGGAAATATAACTTCCATCCCCTGACTGATATTCAGGTGGTTACACCCGTTAAAAAACCTTTAATCGGTACCTTCGCCCTTAACGCTTCCCTTCAGGAAGCATTAAATCCGCCCGACAAAAACAAGTCGGAGCTAAGAATGTCAGACATTATCTTCCGCGAAGGCGACAAGGTTATGCAGACTGAAAACGACTATAACTTAGAGTGGGCAAAGGGCAGCGAAACCGGAAGCGGAATTTTCAACGGCGATATGGGAATAATCGAAAGCATCAATAAGTTTCACAAGGCGGTTAAAATCCGCTTTGATGACGGAAGAGAAGCGCAATATACCTATGATCAGATGTCGCATATCACCCTTGCCTATGCCGTAACAGTACATAAGAGCCAGGGCAGCGAATTTGAATGTGTGGTTATGCCCGTTTATAAATGCGCTCCCCAGCTTATGACAAGAAATTTATTCTACACCGCAGTAACAAGAGCGAAAACATTGGTTGTGCTGGTCGGAATGATGGAAGCCTGCGAGGAAATGGTAAGAAATAACTCTGAAAAGAAGAGGTATTCCGCACTTTGCGACAAACTGGTTTAAAAAATAAAAGCTTGAGTTTTCTTCTCAAGCTTTTATTTTTTCTCTTATTTCCCTGTACTCTTCCGGAGTGAAAAGTCTGTTTATTACGTTAAGCATTTCTTTTGCAGAAAGCCTTTTCGGAAGATTTACTTCCTTTAAGAATTTTTCCCTTAGCGCCGCACTTCCCATTCCTCCTGCAAAGCCGTCTGTGTAAAATTCATAATAGGAAACTTCGCTTTTTTTCTCCCGCTTTACATCGGCTTCGGATAAAAGCTTTATTAAAACCTCATCCTCCATACCTTCAACGCCTAAAAGTCCTTCCTTGGAAGGCTCTTCTTTTCTTTTTTCCTTTCCTTTTACATCCGGGATATAGAGGTTTAAGATTTCTCCCTCATGGCAGAAGCTTTTTATGTGGTTTCTTATGACAAAGCCCGCACGGTCGGAATCTGTCAGTATAATAATTCCCGTTTTCATGCAGAGCGCCCTGATCATATCCTTCATTGCCTTGTCGCGGAAAATGCGAAATCCGTTGGTGGCAATAATGTGGGCATCCACCAAATTAGAAAGCTTTATTTTATCGTAATTTCCTTCAACTATAATTGTTCTTTCTATTTTAAGCATATGTACCTCAGAAATTTATGATTGTTCTGTAAACCTGCTCGGCATAGGTGTCGCTCATTCCCGAAATATAGTCGATTATGGCTCTTGCATAATCCACCTTATTTTCGGAAATATTATAAATTTTCTTGTTTTTAAGCTTGGATTCGTCAAAGTCTCCCGAAAGCTCCCAGTACTGCTCTATCCAATGAAGGAAGCTTTTCATAAACGGATAATAGTCAGATGCTTTTTTTATCTCAGACGGAGTAGACGCCCCGTCATACGCCATATAAAGGGTATCAAAAATCTTATTCAAGGCAACCTCGGCAAATTCTTTGTATCCCGTAAGGCGGTAGTGTCCGTAGATGTGCTGATAGTTAAATTCCTTTATAAGCTTCATAAGGTGCACCCTCTGAGGTGACAGGCATATTCCGTTTTCCGGGGTACTGTTTTCGCACACATCGGAAATAAATTCGCTTATTAAAACCGTATTGTTTATATGCTCGATACTCATGCCCGAGAGTTTCTTGTCTTCTTTTAAGATTTTAACCAGCTCCGCTAACTGCTCACGGGTTAAAATTTTAAGAATAAGGGCATCCTCCAGATCTCTTCCGAGATAGGATATTTTATCCGCCAGCTTTACGACACAGCCCTCCCATGTGTAAGGCGAAAAGTCAGATGCTTTTTTGAATCTCTTAAGATTAACGGCTTCATCTCTGGGGAAAAGATGATTTTCATCCACCTCGCCACAATGAGATATAATTCCGTCCCTTACGGCATATGTAAGGTTCATATTCTTACGGCGGCTCTTATCGTCCTCAAGAAGCTCTAAATCATCCACAAGATGCAAACTGTTACGCTCATGCCAGAAGCCTTCGTCAACACCGTTATTTACGGCTATTCTGTGGAGCACCCCCTCCCCCGAATGACCAAATGGTGCGTGGCCTAAATCGTGCCCCATGGATATGGCGCGGGTTAATTCTGTATTAAGCCCAAGATGGCTTCCTATAGTGTAGCTTACGGATTCAACGTGGCCCACGTGCTCGATTCTCGTGCAGATATGGTCGCTCTTGGGCGAAAAGAACACCTGGGTTTTGTGCTTCAGCCTGCGATATGCCATGGAGTGGATAATTCTCGTGTAGTCACGGCCGAACTCCGTTCTCACATCGGCACTTCTGTTATATATTGAATTTTCTCTTTTCACGGCAGTTTCCCATTTAGGATTTTCCGGGAAAAGTGCCTCTTTTGCAAATTTCATTGTATCACCTATAAATTGATAATTATATCAAAAAGTTCATCCGGGTGGGAAATTATAACTTCCGCTCCCGCACCCTTTAATTCCTCCTCGGTGCGAAAGCCCCACTTAACTCCGATTGTATGTAAGGATGCCGCCTTTCCCGTTTCTATGTCAACGGAGGTATCCCCAACAAAGGCGGAGTGTTTCGCATCACCCTTAAGCTCACCTAAAACATCAAGGGTAGATGCGGGATCAGGCTTTAACGGAAAAGAATCCCTTGCCCCGTGGCAGATATCGATAAGCTCTTCTCCCAGCACCTTTTTAACAACGTCAACCGTTGCAAAGTCCGGTTTATTTGATATAACACCGGTTTTGATTCCTGCTTCTTTAAGCTTTTTAAGCATTTCCACAATTCCGTCATAAGGGCGTGTAAGATATAAGCTGTCAGCGTTGTATATTTCGTTGTAATGGGTAAAAACCTTGTCGAAATCTTCCTCCGTATACTTTCCCGTTGCTTCAAGCGCCCGTCTTATAAGCTTAACTGCACCGTTGCCTGCAAAATATTTATAGCGGTCAACAGGGAAGGTTGGAAAACCGAAGTCGGACAATGCCTTATTTCCGTAATAGGCAATGGTGTCAATGGTGTTAAGAAGCGTTCCGTCAAGATCAAAAATTACTGCTTTCATAAGTTTCTCCTCATTCTGTCATGTATAAATAAGTGAAGTTTCCCTTAACCGTAAATTCTCCTAAGGCAGCAGGAATAAAGAGGGTATCCCCCGCCTTTGCCTCGACAGTTCCGCCATTATAGCTGATTTCGGCAAAGCCTTCCTCGAAGAATATGAGCGCATAACGATCGGTTGTCTCTTCCCTTTCTTCACTTCCGACAACTTTAACAAGGCAGAAATGCTCGCACCTGCAAAGGCGGGTTCTGCTCTCTGAAAGCTTTTCTCTTTCCACGTTTTTATAGGTTGAAACCTCCGCCGTGGCAATGGCTTCTTCTCTGTGAATTTCTCTTAAATTTCCGTTTTTGTCCCGTCTTTCATAGTCATAAACCCTGAAGGTTGTATCGCTGGACTGCTGAAGCTCCGCAATTACGATACCCTCGCCTATGGCGTGCACAGTTTTTGCAGGAACGAAGAAAAAGTCACCCTTTTTAACGGGAACTTTGGCAAGGAGAGCTTCCATTCCACCCTCATAGCAGGCAGTTTTGAATTCAGCCGGTGTAACTCCCTCGTTGAAGCCTAAATAGAGAAAGGCACCTTCCTTTGCAGAAAGCACATACCAACATTCGGTTTTACTTTCTCCGCCACCCAAAAATTCCGTAGCTTCCTTATCGGGATGAACCTGAACGGAAAGCTTTTCCCTCGCATCAATAAGCTTGAATAAAAGGTTGAAGCCACCCTCGCCCGTCATTTCAGGATTTTCTGCAAGAAGGGAAAAATCCCCTTCCTCAGTTTTACTTAAAAACCCGGGGACAACGGAAGCCTCAAAGGATTCACCGGTAGTATTTGTAGGAATTTCTTTGCCGAAAATTGTCTTAAGACTGTCTCCTCCCCATAAAACGTCCTTGAATGCGGGAGTAAGTTTATATATTTTTTTCATTTGCATCACCTTATCTTTATTATCATTTAATTATATATCAATTCCGCTTCTTTGTCAACTTTGAAGCCTCAATGGCAAAGAGGGGAAAGAACGCAAAAAGTACCGTTGAAAAAACTGAGGATAAATCCAGGCTCACGGTTTTGAAAATACTGCACATCAAAGGTATACTGCAGGTAATATACTGAAGGAATACGCCTATTACAAAAGACATATTAAGCCATTTATTTTTCCTTTTATGGCAAAACACGCTTTTTTCACTTCTTACAGAAAAAGCATGGATGAGCTGCGAAAGGCTTAATGTGCAAAACGCCATGGTGCGCCCCAGGGCTTCCCCGCCTCCTGTTTTTGTGCATCCGTAAATAAACGCCGCATAAGCCGTAGTTCCGATAAGAAGTCCTTCAAGAACTATTTGCCCGAAGAGACCGTCTGCAAAAAAGCCTTTAGCGGGATCTTTTGGTCTATGCGTCATTATATTCTCCTCCCCCTTCTCCATTCCCAGGGATATTGCAGGAAGTGAGTCTGTTATTAAATTCACCCATAAAAGTTCCACGGGATAAAGAATTGCGCCATTTCCCATAAAAAAGCCCGCCATCATCAAAAACACCTCGCCGATATTTGAGGAAAGCAGAAAGTGGATTGCATTTTTTATATTTTCAAAAAGCACTCTTCCTTCTGCCACAGCCGTTACTATTGTAGCAAAATTATCGTCTGTTAAAACCATATCCGATGCCGACCTTGCAACCTCTGTACCGCTTTTTCCCATGGCACATCCTATATCTGCTGCAGACAAGGCCGGAGCATCGTTTACTCCATCTCCGGTCATTGCAACTATATGCCCCTGATTTTTAAGAACCTTTACAATTCTTACCTTGTGTTCAGGAAGCACCCTTGCAAAAACCGAAACTTTTGCCACAGCCCTTGAAAATTCCTCTTCGCTCATTCTGTCAAGCTCTGCTCCTGTCAATACACCGCCTTTTCCGAGGGCCAGCTCATTTGCCACGGAAAGAGCCGTGTTTTTATGGTCTCCGGTTATCATAATAACCCTGATACCTGCCTTTTTGCAGACTTTAACAGCCTCATAGGCTTCTTTTCTTAAAGGGTCCGAAAGTGCCGCCAGACCAAGGAAGGTAAGATTTTCTTCACTCTTATCGGGAGAGGTTGTTTTCTTTGCCGCAACTGCTATAACTCTTCTGCCGTTTAAGGCAAGGGCTTCACATTCTGCCTTTACCCTCTTTCTTATATCTTCGGAAAGAGGCTTTTTTTCTCCGTTTTCAAAAATATGTGTGCAAAAAGGAAAAATTATATCAAAAGCGCCTTTTACTGCTGTAACATAGTCTTTGCCCCATTTATTTACCGTAACCATTCTTTTTCTTTTTGAAGAAAAGGGAATTTCATCCACTCTTATGTATTTTTCATCAAGAGCTGTTTTTCCTTTTCCGTAAGCTTCAATTATGGCTTTTTCCGTGGGATTTCCTTCATTATCAGAGCACAGTGCCATTAAAAGCAGAACCTTTTCCTCATCTCCCGTAACTTCCCTTACGGTCATTTTGTTTTCTGTTAATGTTCCCGTTTTATCCGAGCATATACAGGTGGCACTGCCTAAGGTTTCAACTGCAGAAAGATTTCTTACAACCGCCTTTTTTTTCGCCATTTTTGAAACGGATAAAGCCAGCATAACGGTTACTATGGCAGAAAGCCCCTCGGGAATTGCCGCAACCGCTAATGATACCGCCGTCATAAACATAAAAAGCGGATCGTATTTTTTCATTATTCCGATAAAAAATAGGAGCACACAACAAAAAAGTGCCGAAAGAGCCATGACTTTTCCGGATTTAGAAAGCTTTTCAGAAAGGGGCGTTTTCATTTCAGTTTCAGTATTAATCATTGATGCAAGCTTGCCAAGACTTGTATTCATCCCCGTTTCTGTCACAATGCAAACGGCGTGTCCTTCTGTTATGAGACTCGAAGAATAAAGACAGTTGGCTCTTTCCGAAAGAGGTGTATTTTCAGGGAGCACATCCTCGGATTTTGCAACCGGCATGGACTCCCCTGTCAGCGCAGACTCGTCCGACGAAAGGGATACCGAGGATAAAATCCTTACATCTGCCGATACTCTGTCCCCCGTGGAAAGTATCATTATATCTCCGGGCACTAATAAAGATGACTCTATCTGTTGTTTTTTTCCGTCTCTTACCACATTACACTTAGGCACAAAAACCTTTTTAAGTGCATTTATCGCTTCCTCCGCCCGGCTTTCCTGAACTATTCCTATTACGGCGTTTATTATAACAATTGAAAGAATGATCAAAGGTTCTGTAAGGTCGTTTTCTCCGCCTATAAGGGAAACTCCGTAGGAAAGAGCCGATGCCACAAGAAGAGCTATTATGGAAAAATCTGAAAACTGCGAAAAAAAGCGTTTTATTAAGCTTTTCTTCTTTTTCCCCACAATTTCGTTTCTGCCGTAAATGCCCAGCCTTCTTTCCGCTTCCGCTTCCGTAAGTCCCTTTTCGTCTGCAGAAAGCACTTTTAATACCTCTTCTTTTTTTATGCTGTGGTACATTATAAATCATCCCCTTTCTTCACATAATATTCATAAAAAATTAGCGGTATGATAACAAAAAAGGCTTTTCTTTTTATACGTTTTATGATATACTGTAAGGTGCCGAAAATGTATTTAATATCAGGAGGTTTACCATGAGATCAGACGGACGTAACTTAAACGAAACAAGAAAAGTTAAAATAACAAGAGATTTTACAAAATATGCCAAAGGAAGCATTTTAATAGAAACCGGAGAAACCAAGGTAATTGTTACTGCCTCGGTTGATGAAAAGGTACCCCCCTTCAAAAAGGACTCAGGCACAGGATGGCTTACAGCGGAATATTCCATGCTCCCCGGTGCAACAGCTGAGCGTAACAGCCGTGATATCGGAAAGCTTAAGCTTAACGGAAGAAGCGCCGAAATACAGCGCCTTATAGGTCGCTGTATAAGAGCAGGCTTTGATATGGAAAAATTAGGCGAACGTACAATCCAGATTGACTGCGATGTAATTCAGGCTGACGGCGGAACAAGAACAGCCTCCATCACCGGTGCTTTCGTTGCAACCGTAATTGCCATAGCAAAGCTTATGGATGAAGGGCTTATAAAAGAAAACCCTGTAAAGAGCCAGATTGCCGCAGTAAGCCTTGGTAAGGTTGGCGGAGAAATAATGACAGACCTTTGCTATGAGGAAGACTGCCGCGCCGACGTTGATATGAACTTAATTTTGGACGGCGACGAAAATATTGTTGAAATTCAGGGTGCCGCAGAACACGGTACATATAAAAAGGCTGAGCTTGACGCACTTTTCGAGCTTGGTGTAACATCCATAAGAAAGCTCTTTGAAGCACAGAGAGCCGTTATGACAGAAAACGAGCTGGCACTACTGAAATAAGAAAGGATGATTCTATGCGTCTTATAATGGCAACAAACAATCAGGGTAAGGTAAAAGAATTATCCGCCCTTTTAAGCTCCGATTTTGAGGTTTTAACCTTAAAAGCGGCAGGATATGAAATTGAGGTTGAGGAGGATGGCACTACCTTTACTGAAAATGCCGTTAAAAAAGCCCTTGAAACTTATAAAATAACAAAAACCCCTTCAATAGGTGACGATTCCGGCCTTTGTGTCGAAGCTCTCTCAGGAGCTCCCGGAATATACTCTGCCCGCTGGGCAGGAGAAGGTGCAAGTCAGGATGAGTTAATCGGAAAGCTCCACTCTGAGCTTTCAGAGAAGGAAAACAAAAATGCAAAGTTTGTTTCCGTAATCGCCCTTGCCTTTTCCGAGGATGATATTGTTATTGCCGAAGGTGAATGCCATGGCGTTATTATCGACGAAAAAAGGGGCGAAGGCGGCTTCGGATATGACCCCGTTTTCTACGTGCCTTCCCTCGGTAAAACTTTTTCAGAGCTTACCGTTGAAGAAAAAAACAAAATAAGCCACAGAGCTAATGCTCTTTTCGCACTTACCGATAAGCTTAAAGAAAGAGGCATTTTAAAATAAAACAAGACCGCCAAGGCGGCCTTGCTCCCTTATTTTCCTCAGCAGATGCAACCGCAATTGCAATCGTTTGTGTTATTGTTGGAACCGGTACCGCAACCTGTGCCGTTACCTGTGCCGCAGCAACAGAAAATAAGTATAAGAACAATAATCCAGAGACATCCGCAGTTGTTTGAACCAAACATAAATAAACTCCTTTCAAAATAAGAAACCGTTATCAAGGGAGATTTTTATTCCCCGCCCGCTAAATGCGGGCAGGGACAAATAGTCAGTTGCAGCCGTTTGAATAAGTGTTGCCACCGAATATTATAATAAGGATGAGGATTATGATAATCCAGGAACCATTATTGTAATTATTTGAGCAAAACATAAAAATCCTCCTTGATTTTAAGAAGATAATTCCTAAGGGAGCTTTCTTTTGCTCCCATGACATAATATGTAAAAAGCATCATTTTGGTTACCGTATATCATAAACTTTTCCTTAAAGAAAGGACCTTTTATATGAAATTTTTAATTTTGTCGGTTACCGCAGGTCAGGGGCATCATCAATGCGCCAAAGCACTTTACGAAGCGCTGATTTCAAAAAATCATGAATCGGAAATATTGGACGTTTATAAATATGCCTTTTCCCCCATCGGCGAAACCATTGACAAGGGCTATCTTTTATCCACCAAGCACATTCCGGAGCTATACGGAAAATTTTATCAGATTGCCGATGAGCGAGGAATAGGCTCCGGCCTTACCAAGGAAGCCCAGAAGCTTATGTCAAGAAAAGTTTCCGAGTACATAAATGAGTACAATCCCGATTGCCTTATATGTACCCATGTTTTTCCTTCTATAATGATTACATCAGCCAAAAAGCATAAAAAAATCGGAAATATCCCTTCCATCGGAATTATTACCGACTTTACCGTTCATCC
>JAZSAR010000135.1:0-16878 GCA_045601965.1 Clostridia bacterium | reverse complement strand
TTCAATCATCAGGCCCTTAACAAGCTTCTTGATGTCGGAATTCTTTGAACAGCTGTATAAAACGTCCTTTGCAATACGAATCTGCTCAAGATATTTCTTGCCGGAGTTTGCGTGGTTTGTATCAACAATAACCGCAGGATTTAAAAGCCCGTCCTTTTTATATGCCTCGTCAAGTCTCTCAAGGTCTTCATAGTGATAGTTGGGAAGACTTCTTCCGTAGTTATCCATATAGCCTCTGAGTATTGCGTGTGCAAGGGGGTTACCTGCTGTCTCAACTTCCCATCCTCTGTAAATGAAGGTATGGCCGTGCTGTGCGGCATTGATTGCATTCATCATAATGGAGAAGTCACCCTCTGTGGGGTTTTTCATACCAACGGGGACATCAAATCCGCTGGAGGCAAGTCTGTGTTCCTGGTTTTCAACGGAACGTGCACCGATTGCCACATATGCAAGAAGGTCAGAAAGATATCGGTAGTTTGCAGGATAAAGCATTTCGTCCGCACAGGAGAAGCCATAGTCCTTTAATGCTGTCATATGGATATCTCTTATTGCAACGATACCCTTAAGCATATCGGGCTTTTCCTCGGGGTTGGGCTGATGAAGCATTCCCTTATAACCGCTTCCTGTTGTTCTGGGCTTGTTTGTGTAAATTCTGGGAATGATTATGATTTTATCCTTAACCTGCTCCTCCACCCTTTTAAGTCTTCCTATATAGTCCATAACTGCGGTTTTATCATCCGCAGAGCAGGGGCCGATTACAAGGATGAATTTATCGGATTCGCCTGTGAAAACCTTTTTAATTTCTTCGTCTCTGTCAGCTTTGATTTTCTCCATTTCGGGAGTTATGGGGTACTGCGCCTTGATATCCATAGGGATGGGTAATTTTCTTAAGAAGTTCATGTTTTTCATAATAAATACGTCCTTTCATATTGTGTTTTATTTTTTGTCAAATAATGCTCTGCGTTTTGTGGAATGACGCATCATTTCTCTCATAGCGTCAATATCCTCCGCTTCAAGCATTGCTTTAAGTTCATTGAATTTATTTATAAACACATCCATCTGGGAAAGCAGAGCATCTTTGTTTGCAACAAAAAGCTCGCTCCACATAAGGTCATTGATACGGGCAATTCGGGTTAGATCCCTGAATGAGTCACCCGTGAATTTTTCCATATCCTCTTTATCGTTGCAGGTCATCAGCGTGATTGCGATACAATGGGTAAGCTGAGAAAGGAAGCCTATCATTTCATCGTGTTCTTCCGGTGTCAGAGTTGTGACATTTGAAAAGCCAAGAAGCCTTCCAAGCTCAAGACAGGTGCTAATTGCCTCCGGTGTATTTTTATCCGTCGGAGTTACGATATAGTTCGCTCCCGCAAACATCTTATCGGTGCTGTTTTCAACGCCCGACACCTCGCGACCTGCCATGGGATGTGCTGCTATAAACTCTACATCGTCACGAAGCATATCCTGAATTTTATAAACAATGCTTCTCTTAACACCGGTTACGTCCGTTATAATCGCTCCGCTTTTTAAGAGCTTCTGATTTTTCTCTATCCACTCGACAAAAACATGGGGATAAAGGGCAAATATCACAAGGTCAGCCTCTCCTATTATTCTTTCGTCAAGATAAGTTGTTCCTTCATCAATCATCCCTTCATTAAGGGCATAATCGATGGAGCTTTGCTCCTTCGTTATTGCCGAAATATGAAACCCGAATCTTTTTAGTACCCTTGCATAGCTTCCGCCAAGAAGACCGAGTCCCACTATCAGTATTTTTTTACTTACGTCTACTATCATTTTAATTCCACCTTTGCTCCCAATGCTGCAAGCTTTTCATAAAAGTCAGGCATACTCTTTTTTACCGCTCCCGCATCCTCGATTATGCCGCCGTAAACGGTGGATAAAACCGCCAGGCTCATTGCGATTCTGTGGTCGTTATGGCTGCTTAATGGAACACTTGGCGAATGAAGGTCGCTCTTTTTAACCGTTACGGAATTTTCATAAACCAAAATTTCCGCTCCAAACTTTGAAAGCTCCTCCTTCATAACCTCTGCCCTGTCGGATTCCTTTATCTTAAGCCTTGCGGTATCAGTAAATTCTGCTCCGCCAAGATATGCCGCAACGGTGAAAAGGATGGGCGCAAGATCGGGGCAATCGGCTAAGGATAATTCCTTTTTGCCGTTTTTAATATCCTCAAAATACTTTTTGCAGATTTTATCGCCCTGAAGGGAATTTTCGTCAACTCCCGTAACAATTACATCGCTTTCAAGGTAATTTAAGGCTTCGAAAAATGCCGCATTTGACCAGTCGCCTTCAACTTCGGCATCACAGCTTTTATAGCTTTGTCCGCCTTTTATCTTAAAGACTCTGTCTCCGTCAAAATAAATATCTATACCGAAAGCTTTTAGTGCCGAAAGCGTCATTAAAATATAGCTTTTGCTTTCAAATTTGCCGGTTATTTTAATTTCGCTGTCCCCCGTAAGTGTCGGCAATGCAAAAAGTAAACCTGTTATAAACTGGCTGCTTATATCGCCTCTTATTTCATAGCTTCCGCTTTCAAGTTTACCTTTAAGCTTTAAGTAATTCTTACCCTTTTCAAAGAAAATACCCTGATGCTCAAAAATTTCCTCATATACGGCAAGGGGGCGCTCGAAAAGCCTTTCGCTTCCGTATAATGTAACCTCATCGCCCGTAAGGCAAAGTGGAATGAAAAACCGAAGCGTACTTCCGCTTTCGTTTACGAAAAGCTTCTTTTCTCCTTTTATCGCAGGTGCATCCTTAACGATAAGCACTCCGTCATCGTAAATCACCTTTTTCCCCAGGACTTCCATACAGCCGATTGTAGCCTTTATATCCTCAGAAAGTGCTACGTTGCTTATTCTGCTTTCGCCCCCGGAAAGTGCGGCAGAAATTATCAGGCGGTGCGCCATACTTTTAGATGGCGGTGCTTTAACCTTACCTGATAAGGCACCTTTTTCAATTACCGCTATCATTTTTACCGTCCCTTTCAATTAAATACTCAATTGCCTTTATATATCCGTCAAAGCCAAGTCCGGTTATGGTTTTTTCGCAATAGTTTCTTATATAGCTTATCTGCCTAAAGTCCTCTCTTTCGTCAACCTTTGAAATGTGTACCTCAACTGCAGGAAGCCCTACTGCCTTTAATGCATCAAGTAATGCCACACTTGTATGGGTGTAAGCTCCGGGATTTATAACAATTCCGTCCTTAGTGCCGTAAGAAGACTGTATTTCGTCAACCAGCGCACCTTCGTGGTTTGACTGATAGCACTTAACCTCAATGCCTTTTTCCTTACAGTAAGCTTCTATCATATCGGTTAAATCCTTATAGGTGGATTTTCCGTAAATATCAGGTTCTCTTATCCCCAGCATATTTAAGTTGGGGCCGTTAATTACAAGTATTTTCATAGCTAACCTCTAAGCATTTTTATAATATTTTCTGCATTTTCATTTGCATCGTTTCCGATTTTTACTTTAATATCCGAAACAGAAGTATAAATGGGTAAACGTTCATCATAGCGCTTTTTAAGAAGCTCTCTGTTTTGAGATAAGGGTCTGTCAGGAGTCGGAAGAATGTCAGATAAATCTCTGTCAAGGAAAACGATTTTTCCGTTTCTTTTAAGTCTTTTAATGTTTTCTTCTCTTAATACCGCTCCGCCGCCTGTCGCTATAACAAATCCGTTTTTATCGGAAAGTTTTTTTATAGTTTCGGCTTCAACATCCCTGAATGCCGCTTCACCACGGCTTTTTATTATTTCATCGGGTGTCTTCCCACTCTTTTTAATTTCATCATCGGAATCGGTAAAGGTCTTTCCGAGCTTTTCTGCAAGTATTTTACCGATTGTGGTTTTACCTGCCCCCGGCATTCCCACAAGAACAATGTTTTCTTTTTCCGAAAGTATATCTTTATACACTGCATCCAGAAGCGTATCAGGATATTTTGTATCAAGAAAATATTCCGATGCTTTTACCGCCTGGGCGACCAGCATATAAAGTCCGCCGGATGCCTTTATTCCCCGCTTTAAGGCATCTGTAATAAGATTGCTTCTTAAGGGATTGTAAATTGCATCAATTACGCCTTCAAGCTTTGTAAATGAGTCAAGCATAATCGGCGAATCCTCTGAATTCGGAAACATTCCGGAGGGTGTTGTGTTTATTATTATCTCTGCATCATGGTGCTTGCGATATGCTGTTTCGTAGCTTACAGCTCCGTCCTTTTCGCTTCGTGATACCTTTATAATTTCTCTTGCCTTAAGGTACTCGGATAACGCATAGGCAGTTCTGCTTGTGCCTCCGGTGCCAAGTATCAGCACCTTTTTATTTTCGGGCGATACACCGATATAAGAAAGTAGTGCCATCATACCGTAAAAATCCGTATTATATCCGTATAGTCTGCCTTCTTTATTTACTATTGTGTTTACCGCACCGATTTTTCTTGCCGCCTCGTCAATTTCATCAAGATGAGGAATTACCACCTCTTTATAAGGAATGGTAACATTAAGGGCTTTATAGTTTTTTGCCGTTATAAAAGAGGCAACCTCTTCCCTTTTAAGCTCCTTAAGCTCATATTCATAATCGGCAATTTTACCGTGAATTTCCTTTGAAAAGCTGTGACCAAGCTTTTCACCTATACAACCGTACTGCATTTTCTTCCTCCAAATTAATCTGCCAGATAGTCCGTTCCGTAGCGACCAGTAAGTACATCGGCAATAACAAATGCGGAAAGTGCATCCGCTACGCTCTTTGCTCTGTGCACTATACAAGGATCGTGCCTTCCTTTAAGTTCAATCTCCGCATCCTCGCCTTTTACGAAGTCCACAGTTTTCTGCACTCTGAATATGGAAGGTGTAGGCTTTACGGCAAGGGAGAATAAAATCGGCATTCCGTTTGTTATACCGCCGTTTATTCCGCCGTTGTTGTTGGTTTCTGTTATAACCACGCCATTCTCCATTCTGAAGGCATCGTTTGCTTCGCTTCCCGTCATATCCGAAAGAGCAAAGCCTTTTCCGAATTCGATGCCTTTAACCCCGCCGATTGAAAACATAGCGTGAGAGAGTTTACTCTCGATGTTGTCAAAATAAGGCTCTCCAAGCCCTGCAGGAACGCCGATTATTGCAGTTTCCAGGATTCCGCCTACGCTGTCCTTATCTTCTCTTGCCTGCATTATTTTTTCCTGCATTAAGCTTCCTGCTTCCTCTGATAAAACGGGAAAACGCATATTCACGAGCTTTTTAACGTCTTCTGTAAGATCAGAAAAATCTCTGTCTGAAACTCCGGCGCACTTTTTCATATGAGTTCCGATATATATGCCTTTATTTTCAAGTGCACTTATAAAAATTGCACCTGCCGCAACGATTCCTGCGGTTATTCTTCCGCTGAAGTGACCGCCGCCCCGTCTGTCTTCAAAGCCGTGATATTTCATATACGCTGTATAATCGGCATGGGCAGGTCTTGCAAGGTTTTCCGTTGCCTTATAATCACCGCTTTTTGTGTTTTCGTTGGGGATTATGATTGTAATGGGCGTACCCGTTGTCTTTCCCTCGTAAACTCCGCTTTCAATCTTAAATTTATCCGCTTCAACCCTTGATGTGGAAATACCGCCCGAAGGTCTCCTTAAAAGAAGCTTATATGCTATTTTTTCCTCATCAACGCTGATTCCGGGGGCAAGACCGTCAATGACAACGCCTATGGCACTTCCGTGGCTCTCTCCGAAAACCGTAAGGGTTATGTTATCTCCGAATGTATTTTTCATAATCAAACCTCATTTATATATCCGTAAAGCTCAGATATATCTATTTTTCTCATTTCAAAGCTTCCGATTTCTTTAACGTAAATAACCGTAATCTTGTCTCCCGATGCTTTTTTGTCGTGCTTTATTGTATTTATTATTTCGTCCTTATCAAACTCTGCCTTTGTGGGAAGTCCCAGCTTTTCAAGCACATTAAATATTCTTTCTCTCGCTTCTTTATCCGCCATATAAAGCATTCCGAGAGCGACACATTCGCCGTGATAAAGACTTCCGAGTCCCGCATTTGATTCTATGGCGTGGCCTATTGTATGACCGAAATTGAGAACTTTGCGAAGTCCTTTTTCTTCCACATCCTCTTCAACCACCGCTTTTTTAATCATAAGGGATTTTTCGATTATTTCGTCGAAATGCTCTTCATAGTCACAGTTTTCAAATATCGAAAAAAGCTCTTTATCGCTTGTTGCCGCCATTTTCACAGCCTCCGCAAGCCCAGATACAATCTGTCTTTTTGTAAGAGTTTTGGTTACATCGGCGTCGATTATAACCTTTTTCGGCTGATGAAATGCACCGATTATATTTTTATATCCGTAAAAGTCAATCGCCGTTTTTCCGCCGATAGAAGAGTCAATCTGCGAAAGCACTGTTGTGGGGATATTGTAAAAATCAATTCCTCTCATATAGCTTGCCGCAGCAAAGCCTGCCAAATCTCCGACAACCCCTCCGCCTACTGCGACAACACAGTCGGTTCTGGTAAAGCCCTTTTCGGTAAGAGCACTTAAAACAGTTTTATAGGTTTCAAAGTTTTTATTTTCTTCGCCCCGGGGAAAAGTAACGATATAGCCTTCCTTCGCCTGAGAAGCAACGGTTTTTGCATATTCAGCAGGAACGCCCGAATCGGTTACAACAAGTACTTTTCTGTCCAGATCAAAATATTCACCAGCCTTAGACAGCGCTCCGCGTTCAATTATTATATCATAGCTGTCTTTTCCGAGATTCATATAAAGACTCATTTATTATCCTTCTCTCTTAACAGGATTTCATTGGCAAAGCTTCCCACAACCTTGATTTCGTTGCAGCTTTCTTTAAGCTCGGAAAGCATCTTATCTCCGTTTTCTCCGTTGATTTCGCCTTCGCCCTCTGCAAAGAAATAATAATCCCAGATAAGCTCTTTTGTCGGACGGCTCTTTAACGCCTTTAAGTTAAATCCGTACTTTCCTATAACAGAAATCGCTTTACCAAGGGCACCGGCTTCATTTTTAACCGTAAAGAAAAATACGAAGTGATTGTTTCCTTTATTTTCTTTACCGGTGCTTCTTGAAAATACCGCAAAACGTGTGGTATTGTTGGCACTCTGATTAATATTTTCTTCAACTACGGTAAGTCCGTATAAAGAAGCCGCTTCCTTGCTTGCAATTGCCGCAAGAGTGTTGTCTGAGGATTCCGCAACTGTCTTTGCCGCAACGGCCGTATTTGTAGCTTCTTCCTTTAAAAGACTGTTTTTTTCAATATATCCTGCGCACTGGCTTAATGCCTGTGAATGGCTTATTACCTTTTTAATGTCGCCTTTGTTTGTTCCCTTTTTAGCAAGAAGATTATGGCTTACTTCAAGGTCGTATATTCCGGTAATATGAAGGGAACCGAAAAACGCAATGTCCATTACCTGCGCAACATCTCCCGCATAGCTGTTTTCAATGGGAAGCACCGCACAGTCACATTCGCCCTTTTCAACAGCTTCGTACGCTGACTTAAAGCTGTCATAAGCAATCGCGTTTGCACTGTCGAATATCCTTGTTGCCGCAATGTGTGCAAAGGCACCGGGAACCCCGGAATACGCCACCCTCATCCCGTCAAGCAGCATTCTCTGATAGGATTTTGAAATATTCATCGTACTTTTAATGAATTCAACATAATAATCCTTAAGCACCGCATCCTCTATATATGAAGAATTCCTGTCAATCAGAAAAGCTTCTCTTCCCGAATCGAAAATCGGAAGTGCATTTTCCTTTTTATATTCAGCTACCATCCTGGCCGCCTTCATTCTTCTTTCAAAAAGCGATGCCATTTCCTTATCTATTTCATTAATCTCGTTTCTTGCAACATCAAGCTTGTTCATAGTATCAAAACCTTTCAGAAAATATAAAAGCGTTTCCGCCGAAAAGCGAAAACGCTGAAATAACTTTAATTAAACAATTACAGCAGTTTTTACTTTTCGGCACATATTGTTCATAAAATAATAGTAGTAAAAAAATCGGAAGCATGCAAAAAAAGACACTTCAAAAAAAGTGTCTTTAACGTTGTTTTCGCATAAAGATACCGCATTTCTTTCTGATTTTCTCATCATTTCAGACATTTGCGGCATCTCCTTTCATATTTTGTATAATTATACACCAAGCAGCTGATTCTTTCAATCGGCATTTTTGCCAATATAGGAATGTCCCCCATTTAACTTTTGTGCACTTTTGCCACAAAATGCAATTGACAAAGGAATTTATAAGTGTTACACTTTAAAAGTACACATTTTCACGGAGGTATTTTTATGAATATTTATCAAAGCATCGAAGATTTAATAGGCAAAACACCTCTTTTGGAGCTTACACACTTAGAAAAGGAGTACTCCCTTAAAGCAAGGGTGCTTGCAAAAATAGAATCCTTTAATCCGGCAGGCAGCGCAAAGGACAGAGTTGCCCTTTCAATGATTAAAGATGCTGAGGAAAAAGGCCTATTAAAGGAAGGCTCAGTTATAATCGAGCCTACCAGCGGAAACACGGGCGTAGGTCTTGCCTGCCTCGGAGGAGTAAAGGGCTACAGAGTTATTTTAACTATGCCTGATACCATGAGCATAGAACGCCGCAATCTATTGAAAGCCTACGGAGCGGAGCTTTATCTTACCGAAGGCGCAAAAGGAATGAAGGGTGCGATTGAAAAGGCAGAAGAACTGGCGAAAGAAATTAAAGGAAGCTTTATACCCTCACAATTTGAAAACAAATCCAATCCTGATGCGCATTATCGCACAACGGGTCCCGAGATATACAAGGACACAGATGGCAAAGTTGATATTTTTGTTTCTGCCGTCGGCACCGGCGGAACCTTAAGCGGAACGGGCAAATATTTAAAGGAAAAAAATCCTGCTGTCAGGGTAGTTGCCGTTGAGCCATATGATTCTCCCCTTTTATCCGAAGGCAAGGCAGCTCCCCACAAAATTCAGGGAATCGGTGCAAACTTTGTTCCCGATACACTTGACCAAAATATTTACGATGAAGTAATAACCGTAAAAACCGAAGAAGCTTTTAATATGGGAAACTTCCTTTCTAAAAAAGAAGGCGTTTTATCAGGAATTTCATCGGGTGCGGCGCTGTATGCTGCATTAACCCTTGCAAAGCGCCCCGAAAATGAGGGGAAAACAATCGTAGTTTTACTTCCCGATACAGGTGAGCGTTATCTTTCAAGCGAAATGTTCGATTAATCTTGACAAATAAGTGAAAAAATGCTATCATAAATTCAATATACTTTAGGAGGTATTATAATGAAAAGATTTTTATCTATCGCTCTCCTGCTTGTAATGGCATTTACACTCTTTACAGGTTGCGGAGAAAAAGCAAAAACCATCACAATTGCAGTTCCCAATGACACAACCAATGAAGCCCGCGCACTTCTTCTCCTTGAAGAACTCGGCTACATCACATTGGCTGAAGGTGCAGGCATCACAGCTACAATCCGTGACATCGCAGAAAATCCCTACGGAATTGAATTCAAAGAGGTCGAAGCAGCTCAGCTTCCCAACGTTCTTTCAAGCGTTGACTATGCTGTAATCAACTCAAACTATGCAATTTCTGCTGACCTTAACCCCGTAGCTGATTCTCTTGCTATGGAAGGTGCTTTCTCTGCATACAGCAACATTTTAGCTGTTAAGGCAGGAAACGAGGAAAATCCCGTAATCAAGGCTTTAATCGCTGCTCTTGAAAGCAAGGAAGTTGCTGACTTTATTTCCGCTGAATATGAAGGTGCAGTTGTAAGCACAATCGAAAACACAACAGACGGTTATGATGCAGCAATCGATTACGAAGCTCTTAAGGGTGCTACTGTTTCCGTTGCAGCTTCTCCCACACCTCACGCTGAAATCCTTGCTGTTGCAAAAAATATCCTTGCAGCAAAGGAAATTACTCTTGAAATAATCGAATACACCGATTATGTTCAGCCCAACAATGTTGTAAACTCAGGTGAAGTTGATGCTAACTATTTCCAGCACCTTCCCTATCTTGAAGACTTCAACGCTGAAAACGGAACAGAGGTTGTTTCCGTATCCGCAGTTCACGTAGAGCCTATGGGTATTTACGGTGGTAAACAGACAACACTTGACGCTATCAAAGCTGAATAAGATTATTCTTTGAAAAAGCGCCGGTTGCTTGCAACCGGCGTATTTTCAAATTAAGGCACAGGAGTAAATTATGATTAAAATTGAAAACCTGACAAAAACATTTAATACTGCAGGCGGTGAAGTACACGCCCTTACCGATATCAGTCTTAATATAGAAAAGGGCGATATTTACGGCATCATCGGTATGAGCGGCGCAGGTAAAAGCACATTGGTTCGCTGCATCAATATGCTTGAACGTCCCAGCGAAGGTAAGGTTATTATAGATGGCAGCGATTTAACTACCCTTAATCCTTCTGAGCTTCGTGCTATGAGAAGAAAAGTCACAATGATTTTTCAGAGCTTTAACCTTCTTATGCAACGAACCTGCCTGAAGAACATCTGCTTTCCCTTGGAGCTTTCAGGCGTAAGCAAAGCAGAAGCGAAAAAAAGAGCTATGGAGCTGCTTGAAATCGTAGGTCTTCCAGATAAAGCAAATGCTTATCCTGCCCAGCTTTCAGGCGGTCAGATGCAAAGAATTGCAATAGCAAGAGCTCTTGCAACAAATCCTGAAGTTCTTTTATGCGACGAAGCAACAAGCGCCCTGGATCCCAAAACAACACAGTCAATTTTATCCTTAATCAAGGATATAAATAAACGTCTCGGAATTACGGTAATCATCATCACACATCAGATGAGCGTTGTTGAAGATATTTGTAACCGCGTTGCAATTCTTGATAACGGCTATGTTGTAGAAGAAGGAAACGTAACAGAAGTATTCTCTAACCCCAAATCAGAAGCCGCAAAGCGTCTTGTATTCCCCGACGGTGCAGAAACGCTTCTTCCCGAGCTTACGGGACAGCGAATATTCCGCGTGGTTTATAACGGTGCTGTTGCCGCAAGTTCCCCCGCCATTACAAATATGGCCATTGATTTAGGCGTTACAGCCAATATCTTAGGTGCATCAACCAAGGCAATCGGCGAAAAGGCTTTTGGAAGCATCCTTTTAAGCATCCCTGCCGATGCTGATTTTTCCAAGGTAAAAGAATACTTATCGTCTCAGGAAAATATCATTGTGGAGGAGGTTTAATTATGCTTGATTTTCTTAATACATATATAGAAACAATTGATAATAAGCTTCTTCACGATGCCTTGTGGGTAACGGTAAATGAGGTTCCCTTTGCAATCTGGGAAACAATTTATGTAACAGTGCTTTCAACTTTATTTGCAGTTATTTTAGGACTTCCATTAGGCGTATTATTGGTTGCCGGTGAAAAAAACGGAGTTATGCCTCTTCCTTCCTGGCTTATGAGCATAATAAACACCGTGATAAACCTTTTAAGATCTATCCCATTCCTTATTCTGATGATTATGGCTTTTCCTCTTACTGAGCTTATTTTAGGCACCAGAATCGGTACCGTTGCCATGATAGTTCCACTTGTTATTGCTGCATTTCCCTTTGTTGCAAGACTTGTTGAAAGCAGCCTTCGCGAAATCAACCCGAATATCATCGAGGCGGCAGAAAGTATGGGTGCAACACCTTTTCAGATTATCGTAAAGGTAATGATTCCCGAAAGTGTTCCCTCTTTAATATCCAACTTCACAATTGCAATAACAACGGTTTTGGGTTATTCTGCAATGAGCGGTATCATAGGCGGTGGCGGCCTCGGTAAGATAGCAATCAACTACGGTTATTACCGATACAGGGATGCTGAAATGTATATCTCGGTCGTGCTTTTAGTGCTCCTTGTCATAGCCTTTCAGTCTCTTGGTAATTACCTTGCCAAAAAGAGCGATAAGAGACTTAAAAATAATTAAATTTAAAAACAAAAAAATGCAGGCATAGCCTGCATTTTTTTGTTTATCCGATTACCTTATAACCCTGGTCTTCAACGGTCTTTTTCAAGGTTTCATCCGATACATCAGACGAAAGCTTTACTATAGCCGTCCCTTCCTCGTGGCTTACAATTGCCTCGGTAACTCCGGGAAGCTCCTCTAAAACCTTCTTCACTCTGCCTGAACAATGAGTGCACATCATACCTTCAATTTTCATTGTTTTTTCCATGGTTTTATCCTCCTTTTTATTGTTTCTTTTATAGTATATTTTATCAATATCATAAAAATTAAGCCTTAATGCATTGCTTACAACACAGAAGCTTGAAAGACTCATTGCAAGTGCGCCCAACATCGGATTGAGCGTAAGTCCCAACCCTGAAAAAACGCCTGCCGCAACGGGAATTCCGATGGTGTTGTAGAAAAATGCCCAGAATAAGTTTTCGTGAATATTTTTAAGCGTTCCTCTTGAAAGAGAAATAAGGCGGCAAACATCTTTTAAGCTGCTTTTCATAATCACCGCATCTGCAGAGTCTATGGCTACATCGGTACCTGCACCTATTGCAACACCGACATTTGCTCTTGTAAGGGCAACAGCATCGTTTATTCCGTCTCCGACCATCATAACCTTACCGCTCTTAGAAAGCTCCGCTACAGCTTTTTCCTTGTCTTCGGGAAGAAGATTTGCACGAACATCATCTATTCCGGCTTCATTTGCCACAGCCTTTGCCGTAACCTCATTATCCCCGGTAAGCATAATGACGGAAAGTCCCATCTTTTTAAGCCTTGCCACAGCTTCTTTGCTGTCTTCCTTTATTATATCAGAAACCGCAATAAGACCTAAAAGCTTATCTTCAGCCGCAAAAAACATTACTGTCTTGCCTTCAGCACGAAGAAGCCCGGTTTTTCTTTTTATATCTTTGGAAATCACTGTTTTCCCGGCAATAAACTCTTCCTTACCGCCGTATACCTTATTTCCTTCCACTGTGCCCGTAAGTCCGTTTCCTGATATTGCAGAAAAGTCTTCAGCAGTAAAAAGCGGCATTCCTTTTTCTTTGGCAAAATTCACCACCGCTTTAGCTAACGGATGCTCACTCTTTGCTTCAAGAGCGTAGGAAAGTTTTAAGAGTTCATCTTCCCTAACACCTTCTGCCGGGCAGATATCGGTTACTTTCATTTCCCCCGTCGTTACAGTACCTGTTTTATCAAGAGCCACAACAGAGCATCTTCCCGCTTCCTCTAAGGCAGCGGCACTTTTATATAAAATCCCGCTTTTAGCTCCTCTTCCGCTTCCAACCATTATGGCAACGGGAGTTGCAAGACCAAGCGCACAAGGACAGCTTATAACAAGAACGGAAATGCCTCTTGCAAGGGAAAATCCAACGTTTTCTCCCGTTACAATCCAGATAAATATTGTTAGTGCCGCAATTGCCATTACTATGGGCACAAAGATTCCCGATACTTTATCTGCGACCTTAGCGATGGGCGCTTTGGAGCCGGAGGCTTCACTTACAAGCCTGATGATTTCTCCAAGGGCGGTATCCTCTCCGACCTTTGTGGCACGACAAAGGATAAATCCTTCCCCGTTTATCGTTGCCGCAGACACCTTATCTCCTTCCTTTTTATCAACGGGGACGCTTTCGCCCGTAAGTGCAGATTCGTTTACCGCACTTGCTCCTTCAATGACAACGCCGTCGGCAGGAATGTTTTCTCCGGGCTTTACGGAGAATACATCCCCCACAACCATTTCTGATGCCTCGATAACCGTTTCTTTTCCGTCTCTTATAACCGTTGCCGTTTTAGGAGTCAGCCTTATCAGGCTTTCAATGGCATCTGTGGTTTTTCCCTTGCTTCTTGCTTCAAGCATTTTGCCTACGGTTATAAGCGTTAAAATCATTGCCGCAGATTCAAAATAAAATTCGTGCAGGAAATGGTTTGCGTGATTGATATCTCCTTTAAGCAACGCATCAGACATTGAGAAAAGCGCATATATGCTGTATATAAGAGATGCTCCGGAACCCAGAGCTACCAATGTATCCATATTAGGGGCTTTATTTATAAGACCTTTAAATCCGCTTTTAAAAAACTTCTGATTTATTACCATTACGATAATGCTTAAAATAAGCTCAGCAAGCCCGATATTCATAGGATTTTCCGAAAAAAAGCGAGGAAGCGGCCAATCCCACATAACGTGCCCCATGGAAATATACATCAAAGCCGCAAGGAAAAACAATGATGAAATAAGCCTTGATTTAAGATTTTTTTCTTCCGAATCATCCTTTACGGTTTTAGTTTTTGGAGTGCTGCCTTTTACCGATGCACCGTAGCCTGCATCGATAACGGCAGAAATAATTGTTTTTTCCTCCGCCGTGCCTTCCACCGTCATAGAATTTGTTAAAAGGTTGACAGAACACAAAGTGACACCGTCAATCTTTGATACCGCTTTTTCAACCCTTGCAGAGCAAGCGGCACAGCTCATTCCCGTAACATTAAACTGTTTCATTTTTTCCTCCGAAATTTATTTTCCTTAAAAATATTTTAGCCATAATTTAAAAAAAGTCAAGAAGATTCCTTAAAAATATTGACTTGTTTAACATAAACATTTATAATATTTTTATTACATAAAAGGCGGTTAAACTATGAAATTAGCAGAAAAACTGACACTCGATGAAGAGCGCGCGCTCTACGGTGTGAGAAATACCAAAATAAAAGACTGTATATTTGACGGACCGGCGGACGGTGAGTCTGCTCTCAAGGAATGCAGAAACATATCTGTTGAAGGCTGCACTTTCGCTCTTCGCTATCCCCTCTGGCACGTTACAGGGGCTGAAATTGTAAATTCAAAAATGAAGGATAGTTGCCGTGCACCTTTATGGTATTCAAAAAAGCTGGATATCAGAAATGCCGAAATAGACGGAGTTAAAGCTCTCCGTGAGTGCAGGAATGTTTTTGTCTCATCCTCAAAAATATCCTCTCAGGAATTCGGCTGGATGTGTAAAGGTATTTCAATCAAAGATACTTCCCTCGAAGCGGAATATCCGTTTTTTCAGAGCAGGGATATAGCCCTTGATAATTTCAGTCTTAAGGGAAAGTACTCATTCCAATATGTAAAAAATGTCACCGTTAAAAATTCAAAGCTTGATACGAAGGATGCTTTCTGGCACGCCAAAAACGTAACCGTATATGACAGCGTTATAAAGGGCGAATATCTTGGCTGGTATTCAGAAAACCTTCACCTTATCCGTTGCCGTATTGAAGGGACACAGCCTCTTTGCTATGCAAAAGGCCTTGTTATTGAAGACTGCGAAATGACAGGCTGCGACCTTTCTTTTGAACGAAGTCATGTTAATGCCACTGTTATCGGTAATATCGAAAGTGTAAAAAATCCCCTTTCGGGGAAAATTATTGCCGACTCCTACGGTGAAATCATCCTTGACGGTGATGTTAAGTCAAGCTGTGTAATAAAATGAAAAAACATCTTGGATTTAATCCAAGATGTTTTTTTGCTTTATTAATAGTTTTCTGCGTGAACTTCGAAATAGCTCTGAGGATGAGCGCAGGTGGGGCAAATTTCAGGAGCGTTTGTTCCAACCACGATATGACCGCAGTTTCTGCACTCCCAAACCTTAACCTCGCTCTTTTTGAAAACTTCGGCAGTTTCAACATTCTTAAGAAGCGCTCTGTATCTTTCTTCGTGATGCTTTTCGATTGCCGCAACAAGACGGAACTTTGCCGCAAGCTCGTGGAAGCCTTCTTCCTCTGCGGTTTTTGCAAAACCGTCATACATATCTGTCCATTCATAGTTTTCGCCTTCTGCCGCGTGGAGCAGGTTTTCAGCGGTATCGCCGATTCCGTTAAGCACCTTAAACCACATTTTAGCGTGTTCCTTTTCGTTGTCCGCTGTCTTTAAGAAAAGAGCTGCTATCTGCTCAAAGCCCTCTTTCTTAGCCTTGGAAGCGAAATATGTATACTTATTTCTTGCCTGAGACTCTCCTGCAAAAGCCGCTTCCAGATTTTTTTCCGTCTTTGTTCCTGCATACTTGTTTGCCATAATAATACCTCCTTAAAATTTTAATTTTCTACTTCTTCAAAGCCTTTTACAATAGATTTAAGATGCCTTGTTATGGGAAGATTCTGGGGGCAGACATCCTCGCAGGCACCGCAAGATATACAATCGCTTGCTTTTCCGAAAGTTTTTATCATGTTTTCATAATATGCAATCTGCGGACTCCAGCCCTTGCCCTCCGCTTCCTGCATTTCGGCGTTATAAAGCTCAAAATATTTGGGGATTGCAATTTTTTGCGGGCACCCGTCAGTACAATACGAGCATCCGGTGCAGGCTATCGCCGCACCCTTATTTATTATCGCCACAACCTCTTTAAGAAGCCTGTTTTCCTCTCTTGACAGGGGTTTTAAATTTTCTATGGTTTTAATATTGTCCCGAAGCTGAGCTAAATTGCTCATACCCGAAAGCACCATAAACACATTTGGAAGCGATGCCACAAAGCGAATTGCCCAGGACGGAACCGAAACCTCAGGGTTATGGCTCCTTAAAACCGCCTCTGCCTCCTCGGGAAGCTTTGCCAGTGTTCCTCCCTTTACAGGCTCCATAACAATTACTTTTTTGCCATGTTTTTCCGCCACTTCATAGCACAGCCTTGACTGAATGGATTCATTATCCCAGTCAAGATAGTTAAGCTGAAGCTGAACAAAATCAACGAATGGATATTTTGTTAAAACCTTATCCAAAAATTCCGCATTATCATGGAAGGAAAATCCGATATTTTTTACTTCTCCCGCCTTTTTCTTCTCAATAAGCCAGTTGAAGCAATCGTATTTTTCATAGATGGCAAGATGAGCCTCCCTCACGTCGTGAAGAAGATAATAGTCAAAATAGGATACTCCCGTTTTTTCCTTCTGCTCCGAAAAT
>JAZSAR010000134.1:0-3190 GCA_045601965.1 Clostridia bacterium | reverse complement strand
CGGGATTATGCCCCGTATGGTTACGGATGTTGATATAAATTACTGCTCCGTGCTTTTATCAAATCTCGGAAGCATAAAGTGCGATGCTGTATATCATCACTTAAATAACTTCGGTACAAACAGCGTTGTTATAACAATCGGTGTTATCCATAAGGAGTTAGTTGCCGATGATGAAGGAAATTTTGTTCCCCGCGATGTTGTGTCAATAGGGGTTACGCTTGATGAGAGAATTGCGGACGGTTTTTACTTTGCAAGAAGCTTAAAGCTTGTAAAGCATTTATTTAAAAATCCCGAACTGCTTGATAAACCACTTTCGGAGGTGATTGACTTTGAATTCTGAAGCATGGATTAAATTTTACGGCGATACGCCTGCTACACTCACATATCCCGAAAAGTCAATGTATGAGATGGTTCTTTCGTCGGCGGCAAAATATCCCGACAATAAGGCGTATGACTTTATGGGAAACACAAAAACCTATAAGGAATTTATGAAGGAAATATCACTTTGCGCCTCTGCACTTCTGGCGGAGGGCGTAAAGAGCGGAGACAGGGTTACAATCTGCCTTCCCAACACTCCACAGGCAATTATAATGCTCTACGCCATAAATAAAATTGGTGCGGTTGCGAATATGGTTCACCCCCTGTCCGCTGAAAACGAGATACTTTTCTACTTAAACGTATCTGAAAGCGTTCTTGCAATAACCCTTACCGATTTTTATAAAAAGTTTGAGGCGATAGAAGGGAAGTCGAAGCTTAAAAAGGTTATAGTGACGAAAATCGGTGAGGCACTTCCACCGGTAAAGAGCTTTGCATATAAATTTATCGGCCACGAAAGAAAGGTTGAGACCTCGGAAAAGGTTATAACCTATAAGGACTTTATGGCAAACGGTAAAAAATATACAGGCCCTATGCCGAATCTTCCCGAAAGTGAAGATACCGCAGCGATTTTATACAGCGGCGGAACAACGGGAACTGCGAAGGGAATTCTTCTTTCCAACCGCAATTTCAACGCCCTTGCCCTTCAGACGATTGCGGCAAGCGGATGCTTCGAAGCAGGGGATGTAATGCTTTCCGCAATGCCTGTATTTCACGGCTTCGGCCTTGGCGTATGTATTCATACAATGCTTTTGGGAGGCGGAATGTGTGCGCTTATTCCCAAGGTTGATGTTAAGGAATTTGCAGGCCATTTCAAGAAATACAAGCCCAATTATATGGCGGGAGTTCCCACACTTTTTGAAGCGATGATGCGCTCCGAAGGTATGCAGGATGTGGATTTATCCAGCCTTAAAGGCGTATTTTCAGGCGGTGACAGCCTTTCTGTTTCACTTAAAAAGAAGGTTGATGCTTTCTTAAAGGAACACGGCGCACAGATTCAGGTAAGAGAGGGCTACGGTTTAACCGAATGCGTAACCGCAAGCTGCCTGACACCTAAGGACTATTACAGAGAGGGCTCCATCGGTGTACCTTTCCCCGACGTATTTTATAAAATCGTTATTCCCGATACCTATGACGAAGCAGAAGCAGGGGAGCTGGGTGAAATATGCATTTCAGGCCCCACTCTTATGACGGGCTACTTAAATGAGCCTAAGGAAACTGCTAAAACCTTGCAGATTCACGAGGACGGAAGAACCTGGCTTCATACGGGAGACCTTGGATATATGGATGAAGACGGCTTTATCTACTTTAAGCAGAGACTTAAAAGAATGATAGTAACCAGCGGCTACAACGTATATCCTTCTCAGATTGAAAACGTAATAGACTCCCACGAGGCAGTTATGCTTTCCACGGTAATCGGCGTAAAGGATGATTACCGTATGCAGAGAATAAAGGCATTTATCGTGCTTAAGCCGGGATTTACTGCATCAGAAGAGCTTAAGGCAGAAATCCGCGAGCTTTGCGAAAAGAATATTGCAAAATATGCTCTTCCCAGGGAATATGAGTTCCGTGACAGCCTGCCTAAAACCTTGGTTGGTAAGGTTGCATATACTGTTCTTGAAAAAGAAGAAAACGAAAAAGCAGCAGCTACAGTAAAATAAATGTTACTAATTTGTTAAAAATCGGTTTCAGGTATTGAAATTCTCACAATTTAGTAGTATTATAAGAGAGAAAGGATGGTGTAACCGATATGAATATGGACAACACTACAATGTTTCATCTTCCGCTTGACAGAGGTGACGAGATAAGAGCGGCGCTCAGTACGGTGTGCGCGGCACTCAGAGAAAAAGGGTATGACCCCATAGGACAGATTGTGGGTTACATTATGTCCGGAGACCCCAGCTATATTACAAGCCATAACGGTGCAAGAGCCATAATGAGCAAAATCGACCGTGATGAGCTTTTAGAGGTTGTGTTCAGCGACTATCTTTCTGATAAATAAGAATGAAAACAGCAGGCAACGCCTGCTGTTTTTTATTGTATTTTTCCGTCTAACCAGGAAAGGGATTTTTCAACCATTTCCTTACCCAATTCAACGGAGGCGTCCTTTGCACTTTCGGCAAACCAGTGGGTAATGTCTCCGAGGCGTTCTTTTTTTACGGCGTCAGGGTATAATGCCATTAAAATAGAACATTCATATTTTCCGGCATGATCATAGCCTGTTGCTTTCTGAACTTCTGTGCTCATTGTGGGAATGACTTTTATCCAGGAAAACGGGTCATCTCCTCCGCCGAGATTGTCATAGTAGTCTGAAAAGCTTTCGCTGCCCCACCAGCCCTTGCCAAGGGTTTCCTCAAGATAGCGCATTGTGGCACGCTTTGCCGCCTTCATATAGGATAGCGTCATCGGCATAAGGCTTTCGGATTCAAACTGGTGGTGAATTACAACATAAATGTTACGAAGCCCTGCATAAAGCATATTTTTAAATATCCCGAAAAGGTAGGCTTCAAAGACATCCTCTTCAATGTGTACCGTTCCGCTGGTTTCGTCGGCAACAGCATAGCTTGAAGGGCTATAATAAACAGTGGGATAAATCATAATTTCTTTTTTTTCGGCAAGCTTTTTAATAAGTCCTTCGGCAATTAAGGAGTCGCATCCGAAAGAACAGTGTGCGCCGTGATATTCCACCGTTCCGCCACACAAAACAACAGGAATTTTCTCATCCTTTACCCTTGCGAGTTCTTTTGGAAAACTGAAATTAAGGTCCATAATATCCTCCTTATTCGGCATAGCCCAAAGTGGTATAGTAGGCAAG
>JAZSAR010000133.1:0-7567 GCA_045601965.1 Clostridia bacterium | reverse complement strand
GGGGCAGATGACCATAAAGCTTGCAACGGCAGGAAGAATCTGTGTTGTAACAGATAAGCCCTATCCCGACAAGAACTTAATTAATTACTCCCACGTTATAGACGGACTCTGGTATCCCGGAACGGCTACAAAATCCTGCGCCGCATCCTACCGCTGGTATAGAGATACCTTCTCTGAGGACTATCAGGTGCTTGATGCAGGTGCGGAAAAAATCGCTCCCGGTGCAGAAGGATTGATGTTCCATCCCTACTTAAACGGTGAACTTACTCCCTATGCAGATCCTTCACTTTGCGGAAGCTTTGTAGGGATAAGGGCAGGTCATACCAAGGCGCACTTTACCCGTGCGGTTTTAGAGGGCGTTTCAATGTCCATTCTTGACTGTATGAATGCACTTTCCGAAATCGGAATGGAGCATGACAGCGAAGCCGTTATAATAGGCGGCGGCGGAAAGAGCCCTCTGTGGCGTCAGATTACGTCGGATATGCTTGGCATAACCTTAGTTAAGAAAAAATACAGCGACTCATCCTTCGGAAGCGCAATGCTTGCGGGTGTGGCTGCGGGATTCTGGGCTGATGCAAAGGCGGCAGTAAGTGCCTGCAACGAAACCGTGCTTAAGACAGAACCGAATATGGAAAATCACAAAATTTATGCCCAGCAGTATAAAAAATACAAGGCGGTGCACGATGCTTTAGCACCGATTTATCACGGAGAGTACTGATAAATGAAAATTGCAGTTTGTGTTAAAATAATAAAGGGAGACATAAATCCCTTTGATGCATCGGCATTGGAATGTGCTTTAAGGCTGTCGGACGATGTAACCGTTATAAGTATGTGCCCGCCTTCAAGTAAGGATGCGCTTTTGGCGCTTACGCGCCTCGGTGCAAAGGTTATTTTGCTTTCAGATGCTATATATGCGGGAAGTGACACTCTTGCAACAAGCCATATACTCTCATCTGCACTTTCAAAAATAGATTATGACCTTATAATCTGCGGAAGACAGACCGTTGACGGCGACACCGCCCAGGTAGGCCCGTGCCTGTCCGCAATGCTTGGTATTCCTGTTATAACCAACGTAATGGAGATGCCAAAGGTAAGCGACAAGGTAAAATGCAAAACCCGTATGGGTGAGGAAGAATCAAGCCTTCCCTGCTTAATTACGGTTGAAAGAATAGCGGAGCTGCGTTTTCCTTCCATCCGCTCAAAGGTGGGGGAGATCAGCATATGGGATAACTCAGTTGTCGGTGCCGACAAGGGAAAATGCGGTCTTTCAGGCTCTCCCACAAGGGTATTAAAGGTCTTTGAGAGCGAGGATAAAATGAGGCGTTGCCGTTTCATAGAAAAGGAAGAGCTTATTCCTTTAATAAAAAAGCTTTCAGAAGAAAAGGCTGAAAAGGAAGAAATTAAGGAAGCCGAAATTAAGATGCCTAAAGTCTATGCGGTGGGAAAAGAAGTTTTGCCTGTCGCAAAAAAGCTTTCAGATAACGTGGTTGAAATTGAAAAGAAAGATGCAAAGGAAATAGCTGAATATCTTAAAAGCGAAAATGCCGAAGTTGTTCTCTGGAATGCGGATTTATGGGGAAGGCGGACAGCGCCCATTGTTTCGGCAATGCTCCGTACCGGGCTTTGTGCCGACTGCACTAATTTGGAAACCGACGGCAAAAAGCTTTATATGTACCGCCCTGCCATGAGCGGGGACGTCTATGCGAAAATCGAATGCAGAACTCTTCCGCAGATGGCGACGGTGAGGTGCGAAACGAAGAGTGCCGACATTGTTGTATCTGTCGGTAAGGGTGCAAAAAACAGTCTTGATAAGGTTAAGATTTTTGCGGAAAGCCTGGGTGCCGAAATGGCGGCAAGCCGTGGCCTTGTTGATACGGGAAAAGCACCCTATGAGCATCAGGTGGGCTTAACCGGAAAAAAGGTTTCTCCAAAGGTTTATGTTGCCCTCGGAATATCCGGAGCGGCACATCACACCGTGGGCTATGAAGGGGCAAAATATGTAATTGCCGTAAATAACGACAAGGATACGCGGATTTTCGACTATGCGGATTTCGGCGTAGTATGCGACATAGAAGAAATTGTCGGATTATTTTGAATTAAGCCTATTGACATAAGGGAAACTTTAGTATAAAATTATATTACTAAAGGAAAAGGAGAATTGATATGGCAGATATTGAAAAGAACGAAATTCCCGAAGAAAACATAATCGTTTTATTCGACGAAGAGGAAAATAAGGAAATTCCCTGCGAGTGGCTTGACAGCGTTGAATACGAGGGCAAGCAGTATGCGGTTGTTATTCCCGTTGACGATACCGACGGTACTGTTTTAATTATGGAAATGATTCCCGACGATGAGTCTGATGACGAAGAATCCTGGCTTTTTGCAGGCGTTGAGGATAACGACGTATTAAACAAGGTATATGATATTTTCAGGGAAAACAACGCAGACGAATTTGATTTTGAATAATTAGTATAAATTAAGCATATACTTAATTTACTTATTACTTATTCACTATTCCCTGTTACTTCAAATTCCATCCCTGCGGCTCTCGAGAGAGTACGCCCCTATTTAAACCAACACATTTTTTAAGGGAAATCCTGAATTATCTGTGGCGTGCAAGCCTGCTGCGGGTAGGAAGCCCAGGAGCAGATAGAGGATTGCCCACCTGCGAGAGCAGGTTTGAATAAGCGTACAAGACGGTTCATGCGGGGGATATTGAAAACTTAAACGAAGGCGAAAGCCTTCGTTTTTTGTGTGCAGAAAACCAATTGTTATAAATTTAACAAGCGATTTTTATATCTTTTTGTGCAACTTTGGGAAATATAGAAAAAAGGGATTAAAATAGAAGCAAAAAGTTTGACAAAAAAACTTCAATGTGTTAAAATGATAAATGGTGAAAAACCGCATATTACGGGAATTTTTGCCATCAGAACATTCAGGAAAGGACCGGATGAAATGAGCAGAAAAATTACTATTATAGGTGCAGGAAGCGTAGGATCAACAATTGCCTACACTCTTTCAATGGAGGATCTTGCAAGTGAAATTGTTTTAATTGACGTAAATAAGGACAAGGCGGAGGGCGAGGTTATGGATATTATCCAGGGAACCTGCTTACGTGATCCTATTTCCGTGATTTCGGGTGACTATGAGGATGCCAGGGATTCTGACATCGTTATTATCACATCGGGTATTGCAAGAAAGCCGGGGCAGACCCGTCTTGAGCTTACACAGACCAATGTTGACATTATAAAGTCAATTACGCCTTCCATCGTAAGCGTTGCACCCAATGCCTTATATGTCATCGTAAGTAACCCCGTTGACATAATAACCTATGTGTTTACGAAAATATCAGGACTTCCCGAAAATCAGATAATAGGCTCGGGAACACTTCTTGATACGGCAAGACTTCGTTTTGCCCTTTCCGAACACTTTAACATAGCGCAGAAAAACATCCACGCCTATGTTTTCGGTGAGCACGGCGATTCATCCTTCGTTCCCTGGAGCTGTACACAGATATCCGGTGCCATGCTTGATGAATACATCGAGGTAATGACAGAAGCGGGCAAATATTCAAGCTATCTTGACCGTGATTCCATGGAGGAATACGTTCATAAATCAGGCGGTGAAATTATAAAGTACAAGGGTGCAACCTACTATGCAGTATCGGTTTCCGTCTGCCGTCTTTGCAGAATGCTTCTTTCTGCCTATGATTCCATAAATACGGTTTCATCAATGATGCACGGAGAATACGGCCTTGAGGATATCTGCTTAAGCACCCTTACCATAATAGGTCCAAACGGCGTACAGGGTAAAATGCCTGTAAGACTTACAAATGAAGAACTTCAGAAGCTTCACGCAAGTGCAGAAAAGCTTCGCGAAACAATGCGTCATATCAAAATATGAGGAGGCAACGAGATGAACTTTAGTTACTATCCGGGCTGTACACTTAAAACCAAGGCTAAAGAGCTTGATGTATATGCTAAAAAGTGTGCCGGGGTTTTAGGCTTCAGCCTTACGGAAATTGAAGACTGGCAGTGCTGTGGGGGAGTATACCCCTTAGGTAAGGACGAAATTGCAACAAAGTTATCCTCCGTCCGTGCGCTTAATGCCGCAAAGGAAAAGGGAGAGGATTTAGTTACAGTCTGCTCTGCCTGCCATCATGTTATAAAAAGAGTGAATAATGATATAAAGACAGACTCTTCCATAAGAGAAAAGGCAAATAACTATATGGGACTTGAGGAAGCCTACAATGGTGAAACCAACGTGCTTCACTATCTTGAAGTTCTTCGCGACAAGGTTGGCTTTGACAAGATAAGAGAAGCGGTTAAAAATCCCCTTACGGGAAAGAAAATCGGCGCTTACTACGGATGCCTGCTTCTTCGTCCCGGCAAGGTTATGGCTTTTGACGATCCCGAAAATCCCACCATTATGGAGGATTTCATAAGGGCCCTTGGTGCAGAAGCGGTAGTTTATCCCTACCGTAACGAGTGCTGCGGCGGATACATAAGCCTTAAGGACAACGAAACAAGCGAAAAAATGTGCAAAAAAATAACAGACAGCGCAAAGGACTTTTCCGCCGATATGTTAATTACGGCGTGCCCCTTATGTATGTATAACTTAAAGAAAAACGGATCGGAAATCCCCGTGGTTTACTTTACCGAGCTTCTTGCCGAAGCTCTCGGCGTAAAGGAGGGTGAATGATGGATAAGACCTATGCAAAGGAAAAAATAAAGGAAATAAGCGGTGCCAATCCTTCAAAATGCATGAAGTGCGGAAAATGCTCCGCAACATGCCCCGCCTTTGACGAAATGGATATAAAGCCTCATATGTTTGTGTCCTACGTTGAAAAGGGAAACATTGAAGCACTGGCTGAAAGCAAAACCCTGGAGCGTTGCTTATCCTGCTTTGCCTGCATCGAGCGTTGCCCGAGAGGTGTTGAGCCCGGAAGGCTTATTGATGCCGCAAGACAGTTGGTAATAAGGGAAAAGGGCAAAGATTTGCTTAAAGCGGAGGAAATACCGGACCTTATTGATGAAGACACTCCACAGCAGCTTTTGATGAGTGCTTTCAGAAGATTTAAGAGGTGACAAAATGCAAAGAATCGGAGTTTTTGTCTGCCATTGCGGAAGCAATATCGCCGCAACGGTTGACGTTAAAAAAGTTGTTGAAATAATAAAAGAAGAGCCCGGCGTTGTTCACGCCGAGGACTATGCATATATGTGTTCCGAGGCAGGTCAGGCTTTAATTGCCGCTGCCATAAAGGAAAAGGAGCTTACGGGAATCGTTGTATGCTCCTGCTCACCCCGTATGCACGAAGGAACCTTCAGAAAAGCGGCAGAGCGCGCAGGTCTCAATCCTTATATGGTTGAAATTGCCAACATCCGTGAGCATTGCTCCTGGATTCATAAGGATATGGCTGAGGCGACGGAAAAGGCAATCGTTTTAGCCCGTGCCGCAGTTGCAAAGGTAAACCTTAATACACCCCTGATGCCCGGTGAAAGCCGTGTTACCAAAAGAGCTCTGGTAATAGGAGGCGGTATTGCGGGAATTCAGTCTGCGCTTGACATTGCGGATGCAGGCTATGAGGTTGATATCGTTGAAAAAACACCTTCTATCGGCGGAAAGATGGCACAGCTTGATAAAACTTTCCCCACACTTGACTGCTCGGCTTGTATTTTAACCCCAAAAATGGTGGAGGCAGCAGCCCACGAGAAAATCAATATCTATACATACAGCGAGATTGAAAAGGTGTCGGGCTTTGTGGGCGACTTTACGGTGGATATCCGTAAAAAGGCAAGATATGTTGATATGACAAAGTGCACAGGCTGCGGTGTCTGTCAGGATAAATGCCCCTCCAAAAAGGCAAAGAGCGAGTTTAACCAGGGACTTAATTTAAGAAGTGCCATTTACACTCCCTTTGCTCAGGCAATTCCCAATGTTCCCGTAATTGATACAGAGCATTGCACAAAGTTCAAAACAGGAAAGTGCGGCATCTGTGAAAAGGTATGTCAGGCAAAGGCAATAGATTATAATCAGAAGGATGAAATCATAACTGAAAAGTACGGCGCAATCGTTGTTGCAACGGGCTTTGATATGATAAAGCTTGATAAGTACGGCGAATATGCCTACGGCGAGAGCAAGGATGTTGTTACAAGCTTGGAGCTTGAACGTATTATGAATGCGGCAGGCCCCACCAAGGGACACTTAGAACGCCTTTCCGACGGCAAAGCACCCAAGGAAATCGTGTTCATTCAGTGTGTGGGAAGCAGATGCAATGACGAGCGAGGAAAGAGCTATTGCTCCAAAATTTGCTGTATGTACACTGCAAAGCACGCTATGCTCATCCGTGACAAGTACCCGGATGTAAACGTAACCGTGTTCTATATAGATGTCAGAACTCCCGGTAAAAACTTTGACGAGTTTTATCGCCGTGCGGTGGAAGAATACGGCGTTAACTATATCAAAGGTCAGGTTGGTAAGGTATGTGTCGAGAGCGACGGAACATTACTTGTTAACGGCGTTGACCTGCTTTCAAATGAGCAGATTAAAAAGAAAGCGGATATGGTTGTACTTGCTGCGGCAATTGAGCCCGATCCTTCCGTAAGAAGCATTGCAACAATGCTTACCGCAAGTATAGATACAAATAACTTCTTAACGGAGGCTCATCCCAAGCTCCGTCCCGTGGAATCACCCACAGCGGGTGTGTTCTTATCGGGCGTATGTCAGGGACCAAAGGACATTCCCGAAACAGTTGCTCAGGCAGGTGCGGCGGCAGTAAAGGCAATAGGCTTGCTTGCCAAGGATAAGCTTATGACAAATCCCTGCACCGCAAAAGCTGATGAGCTTATGTGTAACGGATGCGGAAATTGTGCAAAGGTTTGCCCCTACGGTGCAATTTCCTATGAAGTAAAGCTTGTAAATGACCACGGAATTAAGGAAGAAAGACGCGTTGCGGTTGTAAACAACGCTCTTTGTCAGGGATGCGGTGCCTGCACCGTAACCTGTCCCTCGGGTTCAATGGATCTTCAGGGCTTTTCCAACAGACAGATTATAGCGGAGGTGGATGCAATATGCCGTTAACAAACGAAGAATTCAAGCCGAAGATTGTGGCATTTTGCTGCAACTGGTGCTCCTATGCCGGTGCCGACCTTGCGGGAAGCAGCCGTCTTTCCTACAGCGCCGACGTTAAAATTATAAGAGTGCCCTGTTCCTGCCGTGTAAATCCCATGTTTATTCTGCGTGCCTTTGAAAAGGGTGCAGACGGGGTTATAATCTGCGGATGTCACCCCGGCGACTGCCACTATTCAACGGGTAACTACTACGCAAGACGCCGTATGACGTTGTTATTCTCAATGCTTGACTTTATCGGTGTTGAGCGCGGCAGAACAAGAGTTGAATGGGTATCTGCGGCAGAGGGTGTTAAATTTTCACAGACAATGACAGAATTTGTCGATAAGATAAAATCCCTTGGTAAAAACGTAAGATTGGAGGACTTAAGATGCAAAGACTGATTGAAAGAGCAAAAGAGCTTCTTAATGGCGGCGAAGTTAAAAGAGTCCTCGGCTGG
>JAZSAR010000132.1:0-3445 GCA_045601965.1 Clostridia bacterium | reverse complement strand
GATGCAGGAAAGAAGCTTATTGCTTATATTGAAGAGTGCTACGGCAAGAGAATGAAGATTTTAAGACATTCTGATGTAGCAAGTACAGTTTGTCCCGGGAAGAACTTTCTATTTGATGAGATAACGAAGGTGTCCAAGGATTGTCTCGTGGCAAGGATGTTTTCCGACGGAATTATATCCATTGAGAATGTAAGAAATTGGGAGCTTTTCTTATCGGGAAAGGCGAGACCCGATTACAAGTGGATAAGAGCCATTATAGAAAGGTATCAGAGACGATGATAAAGGTTACCGTTACCAGTAATAAGGTGATTATCAAAGGGCATTCGGGATATGCACAAAGCGGCAAGGATATCGTTTGCGCCGGAGTTTCGGCATTATTTTATGCATTTTTAGGCTACCTTGAAAAGAGAGGCCTTCTTAAAGAGTGCAGGGCGGATAAGGGAGATTCTTTCGTCGTATTCGACAGAGATTGCAAGGAAGCCCTGATGATGTTTAAGGAAGGAGTGAGGCAAATTGAAGAAGCTTATCCTGAAAATGTGAGTGTAGTAATTTACAAAAAATAACAGACGGAACGAGCAAGCCCGTTCCCTACAATATGAATATACGGCGATATGCCGGGATGACGAGCGGGAAAGACCGCGGAAAGGAATTTTATATGAATATTTTAAATTTGCAGTTATTTTCGGAAGGCGGCGAAGGCGGCAGTGCCGGAGCGGAAGGAATTACACCTCATCCGTCTGCTGCGCAGACACCTTCCCCTCAAGGGGAAGGCTTGAAAGAGGGCGGCGATGAAAGTGATGTCTCAGGTACCGGGGATATTAAAGGAGATTCCGGAAATGACGGGGTGAAAGACTATCAGTCTTTCAAGGAAAAGTACAAGGATGAGTTTCAGAGGGACTTCAACAATACCTTTGCCAAGCGCTATAAAGGTATGAAGGAATCTGAAGAAAGGCTCAAGGCTTACGATGATGCTTTTGCGCCACTTCTTAAGCAGTACGGAGCGGAAGATCCGGCAGAGCTTGTTGACAAGATTATCGGCAATCCTGCAAATTATGCAGACAAGGCATATGAGAACGGCACTTCTCCCGAAGAAGAAGCGGCAAAGGCGTTAATCGAGCATAACAGGCAAAAGAGGCAGGCTAAAAAGGATGCTGAAGCCAAGAGAGAAGCTGAAAGGCAGAAGATGGAAGCGGTGCGACAGCACGTGGACAACCTTAAGGCGGAGGAAGCCAAAGTTCAGGAGCTTTACCCGTCTTTTGACTTAAGAACGGAATTTAAGAATCCTGAGTTTCAGCGTCTGCTTAAAAGCGGAATTCCTATGCTTAATGCATACAGGAGCCTGCATATTGAAGATATTGTAGCAAGTGAGGTTGCCAAGGCAATGAAGGCTACCAATGCCGCAATAGAAGCTAATATGGGAAGACCTTCGGAGGTGGGTGCTGACGGCAGCAAGACCGTGAAGAGTGAACGTGATGTTAATAGCCTTACCGATGAAGAAATTGATGATATCATGAAAAGAGTAATGAGAGGGGAGCGAATTTCATTTACTCCCTGAGAAAGAATCCCTCCGTCACGGCATAGCCGTGCCACCCATAGCAAGGGAGGCTTTAGTGGGGGAAAAGAAAGGATGATTTTAATGAAAAAGATTTTTAATTTACAGCTTTTTGCCGGAAATCTTAACACCAATACAACAGGTAGTGAAGGTTTAGCGGCGGAAAACAAGACGTTTTATGACAAGGCGCTTATCAGAGTGGTAGGCCCTAACCTTGTGCATAATCAGTTCGGGCAGAAGAGAAACATTCCTAAAAACGGCGGAAAAACAGTCGAATTCAGAAAGTTTTCGCCTTTGGGTAAGGCGACAACGCCTCTTACAGAAGGTGTAACCCCCGACGGTCAGAGCCTGGATGTAAGCAAGATTGAGGCAACTGTTAAGCAGTACGGCGGTTATGTAACAGTTTCCGACACATTAGAGCTTACAGCAATGGATCCTGTTATTACTGAGACAATCACCTTAATCGGTGACCAGGCGGCACAGACCATTGACACCGTTGAAAGAGATATTCTGGTTACCGGTACAAATGTACAGTTTGCCGACGGCAGCGTTGAAGGCAGAGCAGCACTTACTTCGGCGAATAAGATGACCGTAGACTGTCTTAAAAAGGCAGTGAGAACTCTTAAGGTTCAGAATACCCCCAAGATTGACGGCTATTACATTGCTATTATGCATCCTTCCGTTGCATACGATCTTAAGAAAGACCCTGAATGGATTGAGGCACAGAAGTATACTGCCGGCAATGTGACAAAGCTTTACAAGGATGAAATAGGCGAAATCGGCGGTGTAAGAGTTATTGAATCCACCGAAGCAAAGATATGGAAGGAAGGAGATGTATCAATTTACGGAACACTTGTATTCGGCAAGGATGCTTACGGTGTTACGGATATAGAGGGCGGCGGACTTGAGACTATTGTTAAGCCCAAAGGCTCCGGCGGTACTTCTGACCCCTTGAATCAGCGTTCAACAATAGGCTGGAAGAGTTATCATACCGCAGAAATTCTTGTTGAGCCCTATATGGTAAGAATTGAAACTGCATCAAGCTTCTCAGACGAAGCGAACTGACAGGAATGGAATCCCTCCGTCACGGCGTAGCCGTGCCACCTCCCTTTAGGCAAGGGAGGCGCTATTTGCAAGGCGCAGTCGAGAAAGAGCGACTGATTAAAAAATGTATATCGGGGGATATGTTTCTCCCGGTATACAGCCTTAAATAAAATCGAAAGGAAGTTTATTATGGGAAAAATGTCAAAAGAAGAGATGAAAAACTATCTTAATGAAGAGGTATCTGTTACCCTTCATAAGGATGACAACAAGTATAAGGATGATGTCATAGTTATCCTGAACGGAACTGCGATTAAGATTCCGAGAGGTAAGCCGGTAAAGATAAAGAGAAAGTACGCTCTTATCATCGAGCAGAGCATGTCAGATAAAACCGTTGCAATAGAGAAAGCAACAGAGCTTCAGAATACAGACGAAAAGTGAGGGGGAAGGCGATGCTTTCCCCTTTTTTGGAAATAAGGGAGCAATGGAGGGGAGATTGTGGATATAGGATTTAAGATAACAAAGAAGCAGAAGGCGTTTATTGATGCAAAAGAGGATGAGGTGCTTTATGGCGGAGCGGCGGGAGGCGGTAAGAGCTACGGGCAGATTATTGATGCGTTTTTAAAGGCGATGGAATACCCCGGAATTCATCAGATTATATTCCGTAACTCCTTCCCCGAGCTTAACCGAAGCATTATCCTTACGGCGTTATCGATTATCCCGAGGGAGCTTTACAGCTATTCTCAGCAAAGCCACAAAATGACCTTTAAGAACGGTTCCTTTATAGAATTCGGGTATATTGCAGCAGACACGGACGTTTCAAACTATCAGTCTGCAGAGTATGACATTATC
>JAZSAR010000131.1:0-2549 GCA_045601965.1 Clostridia bacterium | reverse complement strand
TGACTCTCCCGTGGTTTATGCTTCTGGCAGAGACGGTTGGGCAAGTATGGACCCCGAAGCGAAGGACGGCGATATGTCACCTTTGTTTGACCTTATAATAAAGCATGTGCCCCATCCCAAGGGAGAATGCGACAAGCCTTTCCAAATGCTTGTTTCCAATATCGATTTTGATGGTTACACAGGAAGAATTGCCGTTGGTACAATAGAGCGCGGAACAATAAAATTGAACAGCCCCATTGCTGTTTCAACCAGAGAAGGAAAGATAAAGCAGGGTAAGGCTGCAGCAATTTACACCTATGAAGGTCTTAAGCGCCAGAGCGTAAACGAGGCTTCCGCAGGTGAGGTTGTATGCATATCCGGTATGCCCGACATTGAAATCGGCGAAACTCTTTGCGATCCTTCGAAGATTGAGCCGCTTCCTTTCGTTGAAATCGACCAGCCCGTTATGTCCATGACCTTCTCCATAAATAACAGCCCCTTCGCAGGCCGTGAGGGCGATTTTGTAACAAGTCGTCACCTTCGTGAGAGACTTTATAAGGAGCTTGAAAGCAACATCAGCTTAAAGGTTGAGGATACCGATACTGCAGATTCCTTTGTGGTATCAGGCAGAGGTGAACTTCATCTTTCGGTATTAATCGAAAATATGCGCCGTCAGGGCTATGAGTTCCAGGTTTCCCGTCCCGAGGTTATTTATAAGTATGGTGAAAATGGCGAAAAGCTTGAGCCCATCGAGGATTTGGTTATTGACGTGCCCGACGAGTATTCGGGAACCGTTATCGAAAGCTCTGCCAAGAGAAAAGCTGAAATGACCAATATGGTGCCTATAACCGGGGGCTATACAAGACTTGAATTTACCATTCCTTCCAGAGGACTTATCGGTTACAGAAGTGAGCTTTTAACAGCTACAAAGGGAACGGTTGTAATCAACCATATGCTTCGTGATTATGAAGCCTACAAGGGCGATATCCCAGAAAGAAGCCGTGGCTCTTTAATCGCTTTTGAAGCGGGCGACGCCGTAACCTACGGACTTTTCAACGCTCAGGAGAGAGGAACGCTCTTTATAAATCCCGGCGATAAGGTTTATGAAGGTATGATTGTCGGAGAAAACTGCCGCCTTGAGGACGTTGTTGTAAACGTATGTAAGAAAAAGCACATCACAAATACCCGTGCATCCGGTTCCGACGATGCGTTGAAGCTTACTCCTCCCCGTGATATGAGCCTTGAGCAGTGTCTGGAATTTATTACAGCGGACGAGCTTTTAGAGGTAACTCCCGAAAGCCTTCGCTTAAGAAAGAAGATTTTAAGTGCCGACCTTCGTGCAAAGGCTGACCATCAGATGAGACTTAAAGCTCAGGCAGAAGGAAAATAATGATGAAAACCTGCAAGCAACGCTTGCAGGTTTTTTATAATATAACGGCATAAATGGATAAATTTGAAGAAAGCTTGAACGAAAAATGCCCTCCTTGCCTAAAGGAGGGGGGGCCGTCGAAGACGGTGGGAGGATTCCGGGCATCGGAAATTTTCTGCCTGAAAGGATGATTTTGCCTTAATGATATTTCCGAAAACCGGTTCGTCGGGAACCGCCGAACCCTACACATTGTTTCGTATGGATTTTTTCTTTACAGATGGGGAAATGAGTGGTATAATAATTTTAAGATTTTGAGAGGAAATGAGGAATAGTATGAAAAAACTGATTGTATTTATGTTGTGTATTGCATTGGCTTTGTCTTTGGGCTTGCCGGTATTTGCTGCAGAAGAGGTTGCTTCCGGTGTTTGCGGTGATAACTTAACATGGACACTTGACAGCGAAGGCACGCTCATCATTTCCGGTACAGGGGATATGTGGGATTTTGAGTATGAAGGAGCACCTTGGTATTCTGAACGTTTACAGATAAAAAAAGCGATAATAGGAAATGGTATAAACAATATAGCGGATTGCGCATTTCTAGAGTGTACAGGTCTTACGGAGGTAGAAATACCTGTCAGCATAATCTTCATAGGAGATTTGGCGTTTAACAGATGTAATGAACTTACGGTAGTGGATATACCTGATGGGGTAAAAGAAATAGGAAGTTATGCTTTTTCGGGATGTGGAAATCTCACATCAATAGAAATTCCTGAGGGTATAACGATTATTAAAAATAGCTTGTTTGGATCGTGCACAAATCTTAAAAGTGTAAAAATACCGGATAGTGTAACAATAATAGAGTCAGATGCATTTTCATATTCAGGAATTACATCAATAGAAATTCCTGACGGTATAAAATGCATGGAATCTGGGACGTTTAGTGGATGCTATGCTCTTGCATCAATAAGATTGCCTGATGATTTACCTGATGTTGTAAATATGAATTTTTATGATACGGCGTATTATAAAAATGAAGAGAACTGGAAAGATAATGTACTTTATATCGATAAACATCTTGTGGGTGTGAAGAATATTGAAAATGATAATGACAATTATATATGGGCGCCAAAGGATGATACTGGAAAATATAAAATAAAAGATGTGACTGGGAAATATAGAATAAAAGAAGGCACAGTATCTA
>JAZSAR010000130.1:0-20788 GCA_045601965.1 Clostridia bacterium | reverse complement strand
GGTAAGTCACAATAAGCTTTTTATCTTCAATCTGTTCATCCATAGCCTCACCGACCTGAGCATACAAAAGCTCTTTAGACGGAATGTCATAAATGATAACAATATCTTTGCCTTTTTCGTCCTTTTCCTTATATGTCGCCTTTGCTTTCGTATCCCCGATTTCAAGACGCGATATTTCTTCCGAATTTATATCTCTTATCAAATCGGAATACAAAATCTCTTTTTCAGGCTCCTGCATACTGATAAAATTCCAAATCAGTGTCATCGCGCATATCAAAAGCAATGCAAAGCCTATTCCCTTAAAATTTTTTTTCAAAAAGAATGCCCCCTCTTATTTACTGTAAACTTCTCTCTTCAATACTCCTACAAAAGGAAGATTTCTGTACTTTTCGTCAAAATCAAGACCGTAACCAACAACAAACTCGTCAGGCACTTCAAAGCCTACATAGTCAAGGGCTATTTCAACCCTTCTTCTGGAAGGCTTGCTTAATAAAGTGCATATCTTAACGCTTTTTGCATGTCTGTCAAGAAGCAGCTTTTTAAGATATTTCATGGTATAACCGCTGTCAACTATATCCTCAACAACAATTACATTTTTACCCTCCAAAGATGTGTCTATATCCTTTTTTAGCGTAACAACACCGGAGGTTTCGCTTTCTTTACCGTAGCTCGACACCGCCATAAACTCAATTTCCATAGGAATATTTATCTTTTTGATAATATCTGCCGCAAACACAACTCCACCTTTTAATATTCCTATCATAATAAGGTCCTCGCCTTTAAAATCAGCAGAAATTTTTGCTGCAAGTTCGCTTGTTTTTTCGTCAAGCTCCTTTTCTGAGATCAAAACCTTTTCAATATCATTCAACATCTTCAAAATTCCCTTCTGCTATTTTAATATTATATGCTTCTTTTGTATTTTCATCAGAAATAAATTTTTCGTTGCATCTTCCGAGAGCAAAAATCACATTATCTCCTGAAACAATCAGCGGATAACGCTCCCTTTTATCAACAGAAAGCTTATCGTCAATAAATAGACTTTTTATTTTCTTTCTTCCTGAAACGCCTTTAAGCTCTATAAAATCTCCGCTTTTTCTCGGCCTTGCAACTAAAGGCAGCGTGATTTTTTTTGCATCAATACCCTTTTTGCTTTTTTCTATAATTATGGTATAATCTGCTTCTTCAATGTAATTTTTTCCTATTTTCAACTCTTTGTAATAGTCCTTAATACCCTCTTTTTTAATAAATTTGATTTCGGAATATACCTTTAAGGCTTCATATCCTCCGGAAATATCTGCTTTTTTTCCTGATTCTGATGTAAAAAGCTTTTTAATATCGGAAATATTTTTTGCAGAAAGCTCCGTTACCCCGGATTCATAGGCGCTTTCCGCAATTATATATTCAACTAACGCCTCATGCAGCGGCAAAATACGCTCAATATCAATAACGCCCTTTATTTCTCCATATTTTTCCCCGGCTTCTTTTCGTATAAAGTCAGCTGCAATTGCCATTCTTGACGCTGTTGCGGAAAAATTAGAAAGATAACCTTCGTTTATTTCTTTCATAGCAGGAAGAATTTTATGCCTTATTTTGTTTCTTGTATACTCATCTGAAAGATTTGTACTGTCTGTCACAAAAGAAATATCTTCATAGGCAAGAAACTTTTCAATTTCCTCACGTGAAAGGGATAAAAGCGGGCGGATAATATTTTTGTTTTTAACGGGTATTCCGCAAAATCCAAAAACCGACGTACCCCTTATAAGACGCATAACCATGGTTTCTGCCGCATCGTTTTTATTGTGCGCAACCGCAATTTTTGCGCCGTTTTCTTTTTCCGTCAGCTCAGAAAAAAACTTATACCTTTCATTACGGGCAACCATTTCGGTATTCTTCCCTCCGGAAAGCGCCGGAATATCCTTAAATCCAAGGAAAATCTCTATTTCGAGTTTTTCGCATAAGTTCCGTGCAAAATCTTCATCCCGCTTTGCCTCATTACCTCTGATGCCATGGTTAAGATGAGCTGCCTTAAGAGTGAAATTCAGTTCATCTTTAAGTGCATTAAGAGCATACAAAAGGCACACCGAATCAGCTCCGCCGGAAAGAGCGGCTATAACTGTATCACCGCTGTCTATAAGCTTATTTTCAAGGATATTTTCTTTTACCCTGAGAACAAGATTTTTATCCTTTGTACATGTTTTCAAATCTAACAAATTCTCCTCTGTATACAAGTTCAATCTTACCTGTTTCACCGTTTCTGTGTTTTGCTATAATACATTCCGCTATGTTGTGTTTTTCACTTTCCGGATTATAATAAGAATCTCTGTATAAAAACATAACAATATCGGCATCCTGCTCTATCGCACCGGATTCTCTTAAGTCCGAAAGCATGGGGCGCTTATCCTGTCGTGATTCAACCGCACGTGACAACTGAGAAAGAGCCACAACCGGCACATTCAATTCTTTTGCAAGAATTTTAAGTGAACGGGAAATTTCTGAAATTTCCTGCTGACGGCTGTCTGAGCTTTTTCCTGCCTGCATAAGCTGGATATGGTCAATTATGATAAGTCCCAGTCCTTTTTCAGACTGCGCCAGCCTTCTGCACTTTGCTCTTATTTCGCTTATTCCGATACCTGCCGTGTCATCAATATAAATAGGTGCAGAAGAAAGTATACCAATAGCCTGAGCAAGTCTTGCACAGTCTTCGGCATTTAAATCACCCACTCTGAATTTGCTGTTTTCAACAAGAGCTTCCGAGCAAATCATACGGTTTACAATCTGCTCTTTGCTCATTTCCAGATTGAATACAGCAACCGGCACCTTTGAGTTAATTGCAATATGCTGTGCCATATTCAGTGTAAAAGCAGTTTTACCCATCGCAGGACGGGCTGCAACTAATATAAGGTCAGACTTTTGAAGACCTGCAAGCATATTATCAAGATCGGTAAACCCTGTCGGTATACCTGCAATTTTGCCGCCTGCTTCACGAAGCTTTTCAACATTGCCGATTGAGTTTATTAAAATATCCCTGATATGAGAAAATCCAATATTGCTTCTGTTTTCCGCAATGGAGAAAACTTTCTGTTCAGCTCTGTCAAGAATTATTTCGGCATCATCTTCGTTCAAATATCCCATTTCGGCAATTTCGTTTGCAGCCTCAATAAGACGTCTTATGCTGGATGAATCCTTTACAATTTTCAGATACTGGGAAAGATTCTGAGTTGTAACAATCGCCATTGCAAGCTTGGAAAGATAGTTTATTCCGCCTGCCATTTCAATCTTTGCGCCAAGGGCTTCTGTTACAGTAATTAAGTCCACTGGCTTTCCCGTATCAAAAAGCATTTTTGCAGCATCAAATACAAGCCTGTGTGCTTCGGTGTAAAAATCCTCGGTTTTGATGGATGAAAAAACCTCCGACAACGCACTTGAATTTGTAAGCATACAGCCGAGTACCGCCTGCTCGGCTCCCATATTATAAGGGGCTTGTCTTGCCTCCACGGCACTCACCTCTTTCGTTAGTTGGTTCCGGTTACGTTAACCTTGATTTTAGCAGAGATTGCGGGGTAAATTTTAACCTCAACCTCTGTAACACCGGTATGCTTGATACCGTCGGGTAAATTAAATTTCTTTTTATCAATTACAACATGATGCTGCATCTTAAGTCCCATTGCAACATCGGATGCTGTGATTGATCCGAATAACTTTCCGTTATCCCCTGCCTTTGCAGAAAGTTCAATTGTTACGCCTGAAATTTTCTCAGCCAGTTCCTTTGCGTTTGCAACTTCAGTTTCCTTTCTGTAAGCTTCAGACTCTTTCTGTCCCTTAAGGTCGTTAAGGGCATTGGATGTTGCTTCTACGGCAAGTCCCTTGGGCAGCAGGAAATTTCTTGCATATCCGTCGCTGACATTTATGATGTCACCTTTTTTACCCTGAGCCTTTACATCTTTAAGTAATACAACCTTCATATTTATTCATCCTTTCCGATTTCATCTTCGTTATTAATTTTATTTTCAGTATTTTCAACTATCTTATCGTAGTCTGTTTTTATAAAAGAGCCTATAATTCCCATTATCGGCAGCAGCATCCCGAAAGTAAACATATTAATTACAAACGTAATTGCAAACGCTGCAACCGGTGCTTTAATCGCCTTTTTCAAAATTCTGTATAAAAACGCAAAGCCCGATATAAGATATATGATATAAATTACATAGAAGCAATTTACGAACATTATCTGAAACTCTGTCTTTATAAACGCCAAAGCGCAAATAATAAGTGCACACACCGTAAAAGATACATCCATTTTAATATCGGAGACTTTTCTTATTCCCGAAAAAATGATAGGCGCACGCCTTGTCATAAGCTTAGTACAAATCAAAGCAAAAAATGCAAAGCTAAGTCCCGATATTAAAACAACCGCCGGAATTATTTCTCCCATAAATTCCCACATTTTCGTAAGGATTTCTTCTGTATTTGCAGGCGCACCCGTTGTTTCTGCTATATAAATCAACTCAGAGGGTGATTCTCCCATAATAAGATTTTTAATGGTCGTACTTTCTATATCAGCCATTTCTTTGTAGCACAGAAGCATAAGTCCACTTCTTACCAAAGCCGTTCCCGAAAGAATAACACTTATGTTCCTTCGTTTTCTTATAAGAACGCCCATAATCCAGCCAGGCAGAATAACCGATGCTGCCATAAAAATTCCCAGCGAAAAATTCACCGAAAAAAGAGCAAACACAACTAAGCATACCAGAGCTATACCTGCCATAAATCCGAATGGCAGACCTATTGCCGCCGCACAAACAGCGCCCGCTCCTATAATCATACTGAGCTCGGACGGAATCAGCGCGATAAATGCAAAAAGAGTTGCTATCGATATTATATAAGAAACAAAATTCCTGTTCACAACCTAACACCAATCCTAAATTTAAATACTATACGCATTGTATTATATCATTGTATCATAAAATTATCTTGATGTCAAAGCATAATTGTATATTTTTGGTTAATAAATAATGAATTTTCTTCTTTATAATGTAAAAACCCGGTTACGATATGATCGTAACCGCGTTTTATCAGTTATTTGCATCAAATGATTCTGTAACCTTTGCCGTTTCAACAGTAATTGTTTTTGTCTCTCCGTCCCAGATAACTGTATAACCAAGATTTTCAGAAACAAATCTTAATGGTATAAATGTTCTTGAGTTCTTAATCTTCGGAGCAGAGCCTTTAAGGGTGTATCTTACCCTTCCGTATCCGCCGGTTGTAACAAATACTCTGGGGTTCATTATCTGAAGTTCAACCTTTGCTTTTGGATGATTTACCATTATGCTCTGAGTATCTCCGTCCCAGGCGATTTCCGCACCCATTTCAGATAAAAGACCTCTTAAAGGAATCATTGTTGTTCCGTTATCAAGGTAAGGAGCAACATCGAGTATTACGTCTTTTTCCGCTTCTCCTCCCTTTGTAACCTTCATAACGGGGTTGTCTATCTGCATTACATATTTTCCGTAAGATGCTTTTTCTCTTGCGTTTTTCTGTTCTGCAGATTCAAAAAATTCAAGCTCGGCACAGGCGCAATGATAGTTGAATTCAAGAATTTCAAAAGAAACATATCGGCACTTTACGGGAGACATAAAGAGTTCTATAACCTCTTTATACTCAACATCCATTCTCGCATCCTCAAGCACCAATTTAAAATCCTTGCCATCAATGGATGTATATACGTTATACCTCTTCCACTGTCCTTTGTTTTCAGCTTCTTTTCTCGGGAAGTAGGAAAATCCCAAAACTTCGTATTCTGCGCCTAAATCAATGTCAAGTATGATAGGTGCTTTATCGCCGGGATTTTCGTGCCAGAAGGTAGCATCATTTCCGTCAAGAATCTTTGCGGTGGTATTGCTTTCCCACACAGAATCGGAATGTGCTGTCATTCCGTCTTTAGGCATAGGATAATAAAGATTTTCTTCTCTGTATGAAAGGAATTCAGATGCTTCGATTGTATCGTAGTCCGAACGTTTATAGACAAAGTCAAATTCGGACATTGTGCCGTAGCCTCTTATTCCCGAAGAGATTTCAAATACAACTTTTTTAACATTTACATTGCATGCTAAATTTATGGTTTTTGGTTCAGGATCGTTTACAAAATCGCCTTCCATTACCAAAACAGGCTCGTCTGTTTCATTTCCGGCAATATAAAATTTATAGGAAACCGCCCTTCCCGACTCGGACATTCCCGCAGGTCTTGGTGTATATGTAAATCCTGATATTGTTTCTCCTTCGGGCATAACTATTGTAATTTGGTAAGGAGGCTTATCCTGACTTACTATATTGCTTCCTTCCGCCTTATAATTTGAATGCCAGAAGGTTTTCACATTACCGTCAAAGGCTTTTGCAATTTCGTTCCCCTTAAATTCGCTGTTTGCGGTAATCTTCCAGTTTTTCTTAATTGCAGAACTTGCTGCGGAAGAGTTTCCTGTCGCTACAATTTCAGATGCCTTTACATCTTTAAGGGATGAATTCGCCTTTAAGAAATTAAATTCTGCCATAGTACCGTAATCTCTTACAGCTTCAGTTATGATAAATACGGCTTTTTTAACCTTTACGTTCCCCGTAAGTTTTAACGTTTTTACATCTCTGGAATTTGCCATTTTTCCTTCCGCAACCAAAACCGGAGTGTCGCCGTCGTTTTCTGCAACAAGGAGTTTATAGCCAAGTGCACATCCTGCATCGGAGCCTGTAGGCCTTGGCGTATAGGCAAAGCCTGAAATTGAAATTGCTTCAGGTAATGTAACAGTAATTTCGAAAGGAGGCTTATCCTGGCTTGTAATGGTCGTTCCTTCTGCCACATAATTTGAGTGCCAGAAAGAATTTACATTGCCGTCAAATGCCTTTGCGATTTTATTGTCCTTCCATTCGCTGTTTGCGGTAATTATCCACCCTTCAGCCGTCTTAATCATATCGTCGCTACTTGCCAATGTACTTTCGCCTATCTTGATGTCGGATGCTTTCACATCTTTAAGAGATGCATCAGGCTTTATAAAAGCCATTTCTGCCATAGTTCCGTAATTTCTTACGGCTTCTGTAATGATAAATACAACTTTTTTCGCCTTTACATTTCCTTTAAGCTTAACTTTTTTCACATCTCTGGAGTTTGCCATTTTTCCTTCTGCAATTAACACGGGAGTGTCGCCGTCGTTTTCCGCAACAAGGAATTTATAGCCAAGCACGCATCCTGCATCGGAACCTTCCGGTCTAGGAGTGTAGGCAAAGCCCGAAATAGAAATTGCCTCGGGAAATTTAACGGTTATTTCAAAAGGAGGATTATCCTGACTTGTGATTGTTGTTCCTTCTGCCACATAATTTGAGTGCCAGAAAGATTTTATATTGCCGTCAAAGGCTTTTGCAATTTTATTTGCGCTCCATTCACTGTTTGCCGAATATTCCCAGGTTGCTTCAGGGGTATAATATTCGTCTTCTGCAAAGCTTATATTTGTAAAGCAGGACAAAACAAGGATTAAGCTTAATAATATATTGAGTATCTTTTTCATATCATCAGTCCCTCCTTATATAAGCCCTTTAACTTTGTTTACGGCATCTTTGGGAACGCCGTATCTGCCAACGGAAATATATCCGTCTCCTGAGTCATATACATCTACTCCGAAGCACTCGGAAAGATATGTTACGGGCACCATAATAACACCGTTTATAACCTTTACCGGATTTGACAAAGCCTTGATTTTTCCGTTTACTCTTGCTTCGTTTGTGCCGAGTACGGTATATGTCCAGATGTAATCGGAAATTTCGTCGTTTTCATCAAGGTCGTGGTTTTCAAGATGAAGGATGTTTTCATAATTATCGTACCAGAACTTTGATTCGCCGTAGCCAAGTACGTCTTCCATAGCATTTACAGGAACATAGAGTGTTCCGTTTTCGGAGACTGTTGTTATTCTTGTATCAGGCTGATAAACATACATCTTTCCGCCGGAAACCATCATACGATTGGAATCCTTTTTGAAGATTGTTGTGCCGTAAAGCTCGTCACGTTCTTCTTTAGTAGTTGTTGTCTGCTTAATTTCTGTATAAAGATAGTTAAATCTTCCCATGGGAGCAACGCTTCCCTCTGTATAGAAATTAAGGATATTTCCCGCAGGATCAAATCCGTCGACAACTTTGAATTCAAAGTCTGTTACACCTGTTTCTCCGATTAACGCTTTAGGTACTTTAATCTGCAATACATCGCCTGAAACAGAGTATTCTGCCGTTCCTGCATCGGTAAAGCTCCACGCACCATCTGCAATTTTTTCAACCGTACCGGGTGCTTTTCTGTTTATAACAAAGTCATAGCCCTTAAAGCCCGTTGCAAAGTTTCTGTCTGTGTTAATATATACAGAAAGCCAGTTTGAATCAGACATTTCAATGTCTCTGGTTGTTTTTATGTAGAAATAATAGTTATCCGCATCACGGGAAACCTTTGCCCTTGAAATTGAATTTATAACCTCAGTAGTATAGTGATATTTCTTCTTGGTTTCGGGATCGCAATAGCCGTAGGAATCTCTTTCATAATCGTCATAGTCGTTTATGAATAAAGGCTCAACACTATCCCACTGACTCTTATCGCCTTTTATATCAATTGTCTTTGCTTCGCTTGCAAGAGGTGCGGGACGAACGCCTCTGTATTTTCTTACAAAGTCAACAAAAGCATTGTATGAATCGTCTCCTAAAGGTCCTTTTGCAGGCTCAATGTCACGGCTTCCCTCATAGTCATAGGTGTCAACAAAGCAGTTTTCTACGCCGGAATAAAGTCCCTGACGGCCTGCTGTCCATTCGTTCCATCCGTCAACGAAGACAAATGCGGGATTTTCATCAAGCACACGGGATGCCTGTTCATGGAAGAAGTAGTTTTCTCTGTATGTACCCTCTCTCCAGTCTTCACCGAAGGCTTCTGTATAGCTTCTGCCCTTGGTGTATTCATCGGAAAATACGCCGGTTATGGTGGGTCCCCATACATAGGATTCGTTTATTGCAAGACCAAGTGACATAAATTCAGTTCTGCCGTCTTTATAGCTTCCGAAGCGGTGCTGAGGATAGCATTCAAGCCATATAAACTGGTCTTCACCGGTCTGACCGTTTCTTCCTCCGCTTGTACGGAAGGTGAAGAAGTCATACATCTCGTCAAGGAATGCATTAAATTCCTTGTCTGTACGGTCGTGATATTTCTGAGATGATTTATGTGCACCTGACATAAGAAGGGGCTTTCCATCCCAGTAGAACCAGAGGTCTGTATACTTACTGTCTCTGAACACATTAAGATACAAGAACTTAACGGAGTTTGCCTGATTTTCCTTCCATGAACAAAGAGCGCTTATTTTAGGAACATCAATTCCCGATTCTCTTGCATCACGCCACGCTTCAAGCTGAACATTAACTCCCTCGTGCCAGGAGTTGTGTCCGTTTGTATAGTCGAAAAATACCACGTCAACATCGGCATTTGCCATTAAAACTGCCTGACGGCGGTATACCCAGTAATCCGTATTGTCATAATGGCCGAAAAGAGGCTCGTCCCAGGTAAATCTCGCATCGGTTTCCCAGGCAAAATGATTGAAGTCATACTTTGCCTCGGGATACTTTTCAACTATTTTCCAGGGAATAAACGCCTTTTTGGTTACAGTTTTGCTGTGCCAATTCCAGTAGAACATACCAATAAATTTATCTTCTTCGGCAGGTGCTCCGGCTTCTTCGTAATCGGCTATGATGTTACCCATATCGTCGGTTGCAACCCAGGTATCGTGCCAGTTATCAATTATTGCACTATCGGGAACAGGTACATACTCTTCTATATCAAGCACTTCATTAGAAAAGCCTATGCTTTTAACACTTGTATATCCGTCTGCATCAAAATTAGCAACGATATAGATATCGTGCACCCCCGACACAGTATATTCAAGGTTGTTGACATATTTCTTTTCCACTCCCGATTCGTTCATTAAAACCCAACCGAGAATTTCGCCTTTTTCACTGTCCAGGCGGAAGCAATAAGCCTCACCGTTTCGGCTGCTGGTCATTCTTGCAGTACCTGTTACCGATATAGAATTGATGCCTGTCATATCAATATCCTCGATAACTACATACTTTTGCATATGCCAGTTTCTGATTTCAGTTGCGGTTATGCTTACGCCCTGACTTGCATTTTTGATATCGGAAGGATAATATACTTTCTCCCCCGATGCGTTTGCTGTTACGAAAAGTGAGAACGTCATTACTAAAGTAATGATTAAAGCAAATACTCTTTTCATAATTTTCCCCCTTTTTATTTTAATATATTTTCTATATCTTCAAGACATCCGATATAAGCATCAAGTGCATTTTTTCCATATACACTTTGGGCTTTTATCTTTTTCATCTTGGAAAGTTCGCCACTTAATTCATCCAAAGAAATGCTATCAAGTTCAATATCTTCAAGCATATTTTTATTTCTGTCACGTGGCGGAATAAATTCCTTGAAAAGCGAAAAAGGATTTATATTCCTGTCATAAACTCCGACCATAACAGAAAAGGCGGACTTTTTATATTCATCATCGTAGATGAATATATCGTTATTCCAAACCCTGTCAGCAAAAAGAGTCATACAAACCGGCAAGCTATACGGATAAAACGAATACAATGGGTTTCCGAGTTCCCATGCACACATCTCTCCTCCAATGATTTTTCCGTCAAGCTTACTGTCTCCGACATACTCTTTATGGGTGTTCCAACGGGTAATTTTTTCTTCGCTCATATATTGCGGAAAATCCACATAGCAATAGTGACATTCTGCATTTATTGTTTCAAACCCTTGTTCAAGAAGTTTCTGATAAGTTCCTCTTTCCTTTGTTATCACATTGCCGTTCCAAAACTCTATGATAATATCTTTTGGAATATCAATAGGATTAAATACATCAAGCTGATCGTTCCACATAATCATCTTTCTGCCTAAAGATTTCACTGTGTCATATACTCTTCTTATAACATAGTAATATAAACCCCTTAAGTCGGATATATTTTCTTCCTCCATTTTTTTAGTGCAATAACTACAATTATCCCAATGAGGGTGTGCCCCAAGATGGGTAAATTCCAGTTCGTCCCCTCCTATATGTATGTAGGGTCCGTCAAAGATTTCCAAAACTTCTTTTATGATTTCTTCAAATATAACATAAGTTGTTTCTTTTCCCGCACAAACAACCCAAGAACTTACACCTTTTTTGTTGTCTGTAAACTCCCTTTTTCTCGGATTATCAAGATTTTTAATTGCATCTATTGCTTTCTTTTTATCTATTATATCGCATCCCAGTTCGGGCAAAGCTTTTATCTGATTAACCGCATGTGCAGGAATTTCAATTTCCGGAATGACTTCAAGGGAAAGATTTTTGCAAAAGGCAATAAGTTCAGCCATTTCCTTTTTTGTATACAATCTGTGTTTATCGGGATTAGGTACAACGTCTGATTCTAAAACATAAGATTGTCTGTCCATCAAATGCAGATGTATGTGGCTGAATTTAAGCATTGCCATTCGGATGATGTGTTCTTTCAATACATCAATTTCCACATATCCCCTTGCAAGATCAAGCATACAAGAGCGAAATGTATTGTCCGGCTCGTCGAAAATTTCAACGCATTTAATCCCGTCACCCACTCTCAATTGCACAAGTGTGGATATAGCATTTCGCACGCCTTCATAATCGCTGTAGCAAACACATATCTCCGATTCTGAAACTGTCAGCTTATATGTTCCTTTTACTTCGAAATTATCTTTCGTTAAAAAGAAATTCGGATTACTGTCTTTTTCGCATTTTATATCGGGAGAAAAATGTTTAATCAAATTTATTGCATTTTCAGAAAATTCACTTTTTCCGTAATATCTTATTATGCTTTGAAACACGCCTTCTTTATCTTTACGCATTTTCACTCTTGGTAAAATCATCTGAAAAACTCCTCTTATCCATGCAAATTCCCACAGTTTTAATTATACAACATAGCCTTAAAATATACAAGTATTATTATCGCAAAAATGGTTTGATTTTCGTAACTTCTATCACTCAAACTCCGGCATATGCTTCCAGAAGCGTTTTGGCATATGAGTCATACGGCAACGCTCGTTCTCTCTGCCTTCTAACGATTAAAGCAAATACTCTTTTCATAAAATTCCCCCTTTATTTTTTATATTCATTAAAAATTTCTTCAGCCACCCATTGATTTGCTTCGGGAGTATAGTGCACCATATCATCCTTAAAAATTCCGTTTCCCCGCACATCGGGATCAAACCACGGAATTGTGCGAGCGTCAAAAACGGAAACGTTTTCATTTTCTTCGGAAAGCTCGCTGAATATTTTGTTTATGTACTCCATTTTTTCAAGGGCTTCTCCGCTTGGATCAAGATCCATACATCTGTCGGGACAAATAATCCTGTGTAATATAATAGGTGCATCCTGATTAATGCTTTTAAGAAAGCTTTCGAAAATCTCTTTATTTGTGCTTTTAAGACTTTCTTTAAGCTCATCCCACGAGGCAAGCATATCGTTTTCGTTTCCGCGCCAATGAATTCCAAAAACCTTAAAGCTCTTTCCCATTTTATCAAAGCTGTCTTTAAGAAGCGACAGTATATGGTTTGTAAATAGAGCGAGCGCTATATTAGCTGTTCCGAGCTTTCCCGGCACAAGCCTTTTGGGATAAGCGGGATTCCACATATACCCTTTTGTTACACCCTGGGCTCCTATGGCAATGTGGACGATATATAAATCGGGCAAGTTCCGCTTGTTTCCACTATCTATTTCACTTTGCCATAGCTTTGCAAGGCAGTTTGCAAGAGAATATGTATCGTCCTGCTCTTCCGCAAGGTTCATCCCGGCACTTTTATACCCGCTCCATTTAAGCTCCGTTATGTCAAAGGACTGATTGTCATTACGGGACAGTCCGAATACGTTTTTCAAGGGGATTTTTATTTTATCTTCCTCGCTCATGGGAACAGCATGTCCCACCGCATTTGACTGACCGAGCAAAATAAATACCGCCGCATCGGTTCTTTGGTGCATATGTCTTCCTCCTTTTGGTAATGTGCCATAATTTGCAGAAAACTGGCTTACCCGCTTAGTCTTTTCCGGCAGAAGCAAGCTTCTGCCCTACATTGTACTAATTTATTTCATCATTTTTGACATATCCATATTGCGATACATAAGGTTTAGATGCAACTTATTTTAGTAGCAAGTTTGTGTTAAGTCAGGACTAAAAATTATACTTATTATACACCACCCAATATAAGCACAATGTGTGTAACAAAGTATTGAAACCAAAGACCGACACTAAACAATATGCTTACAACATTAAACACAATGTATTTACGACTTTTATTCTTAACAGAATATATAAGTGCAAATAACCACAACACAGGAATAACAGGAATCAATGAAATACAATTAATAATCTTAGAAACATCTCTTATAATAAAAAAGAGTTGTTCATTTTGCACATCAAAAGCATTTCCCGAAACTCTAAGGAGAATCATTATTGAACTCCAAAGAATCCACATTATAATGCTGTGCCAAACATATGTCTTTTGTATTTTCATATGGGCAACCCCTCTTCCTTTTTCCACATCATTCGACATTGCGATACATAAGGTTTAGATGCAATTTAAAAATGTGCTTCATAATAGTAAAAATTATTTCTGATTTTTTCTGTGTAATAGTAATTATCATCATTAGAATTTTTAATTGCGAAACCTTTTCCTTCAGGAGTCAATTCATCTGGTGTTCGTCCAAAATTACTGCCACACCAAGCATCTTTGGGTAAACCATCAGGAGAATAATAAAACCCATAATAACTAGTTGCAGAACCGATTCCTGTTCCGCCACAGTAAACATCAATGACTTCTGTATCAGAATAAACTTCCTTTATACCTTTTAGTTTTTCTGTATCAGTAAAATCATTTTCAATAATGTCATTTAAAATTATATCATAGTTTTCATTTACCAACTCAAAAATTTCTTTTTTTGATAAGTTATCGCTTATCATACTATCAAACCAAATTATGAAAGATATAAAAGCAATTATTAAAATTAACACAATTGTTCCGCAACCAATTGCAATCTTTTTCTTCATATTTTCACACCTTTCAACATAATTCATCACTATTTGACGCATTTCTTACTCGTGTCAAGTCAGGAATAAAATTATATATACAGATAGCTACATCTGTCCGTCTTCTATTTGTTGTTAATATATTAATTATATCACACCGATTTACCGACTTCAATACTTTTCTCACACTTCTCCCGAGACTTCGATAATATGTTTCCAGAAGCGTTTTGGCATATGAGTCATACGGCAACGCTCGTTTTCTCTGCCTTCTACCGCCACGGTATCGTAAAAATCCTTCCACATTTTCTGAAAATCCTTTTCCGAGGCATCGTATTGAGGCTTTTCAAAGCTTTCATATGGGAAAATATCAAGCTTTCCGTCCTTGCAAAGTGCCGCTTTTTTATTTGTAAGGTCATTGATTATGAAAGGAACGCCGGAAAGTCTTCTCTTAAAATGCTCTGCAAGAAAAATAATGCAGTCGGTTTTTGGCGAAAACTCCGCATAAAAGGTTCCGTCGGAAAGTGAACCGAAGCGGAGAAACCCCTTTAAAAGATGTGCTTCGTTTCCCGTTTTCCTTGCCATTTCCATCACGTTCATAACGTGCTCGTTGCCTAAAAAGCGTTCCGCTTCCTTACCCATTTTCATAAGCAGGCGGATATAGTACAAAATCGCCTTTGCCCTGCCCTGTTCCTTGGAAAGAAAGGCTCTGTAAATGGTGAGAGCGCCGTATTTTCCCGCAACCTCCGTCACTTTATTTATAACACGTTCCGCCTTTTCATCGTCCGTTACAACATTATAAACCAAAGTGTCCAAAAGAAGCTGAAAATTATTGCTTTCCGATATGCAGAAAGGCTCTTCCTTTCTTACATAAGTGTCGAAAACCGCCGTAAGCAATCCTTCAAAGCTTCCGTCATACACATAAACTGTTTCCATAGCTTGCCTCCAGTAAATTGTTTCCGAAAAGCGAAAGCTGTTCGTGCCCGCCAAGACGCGGCATAGCGCCTATCTCAAGATTTGCCTCAACAAATTTTTCCCTTTTCGGAAACGGATTTAAAAACTTACCCTTTACGGTAATAAAAAACTGTGCCCTTTTTAATACCACACCTATTTTTTTAAGTGTCTGATAATCAAGATGGGCAACTCTTCTTGCCTTTACTATTCTTTTTGCGCTTGTAACGCCTATTCCCGGTACTCGTAGGAGCATTTCATAGCTTGCGGTATTTACATCCAGCGGGAAAAGGTGAAAATTACGAAGTGCCCAGTCGCACTTCGGGTCTAAATTTTCGCTGAAAAAGGGGCGTTCTTCCGATAAAAGCTCGCTTGCCGTAAAGCCGTAAAACCTGAGAAGCCAGTCCGCCTGATAAATTCTGTGTTCACGAAGAAGCGGCGGGTTTCCGTAGATGCTGGGAAGGCTGGAATCGTCATTCATCGGAATATAGGCAGAATAGTACACCCTTTTAAGGGAGTATTTTTTATAAAGCCCTTCTGCAAGGTTTATTATCTGCCTGTCAGAGTCCTTTGTTGCCCCCACAATCATCTGTGTGCTCTGACCGCCGGGTACAAAGCTCGGCGCGTGGCGATATAATGTAAGCTCGTTTTTGTTTTCCTTGATTTTGTCCGTTATAAGTCCCATGGGCTTAAGGATGCCAGCCTTGCTTTTATCGGGCGCAAGGCGGTTTAAGGACATTTCCGAAGGAAGCTCGATATTAACGCTCATTCTGTCTGCCATAAGCCCCGCTTCCTTTATCAAGGCGTTGTCCGCGCCCGGTATTGCCTTTACGTGGATATAGCCGTTAAAGCAGTATTCTTTTCTTAAAATGCGGAGGGTTTCAATAAAAAGCTCCATAGTATAATCAGGGCTTTTTATTATGCCGGAGCTTATGAAAAGTCCTTCGATGTAGTTTCTTTTATAAAACTCAATGGTTAAATCCGCAAGCTCCCTCGGGGTAAACGCCGCCCTTTTCACATCGTTGGAGCGACGGTTGATGCAGTACTTGCAGTCATATATGCAGTAGTTTGTCATAAGCACCTTTAACAGCGAAATGCATCTTCCGTCCGCTGTGAAGCTGTGACAGCAACCGCACGCCATTGCATTTCCGATTCCGCCCTTTGTGTTTTCCCTTCCCGAGCCGCTGGATGAACAGCTTACGTCATATTTCGCCGCATCACCGAGTATTAAAAGCTTTTCACGAATATCCATACCATTACCGCCTTTCGCTGTGTTATTCAGCAACGCTTACTCTGAAATCTACGGCAGGAGCAAGCCCCTGCCCTACAAAATCATTCTTACATACCAATTATACCACAACAAAAAAGAAAATGCAAACATTTGTTCGCATTTTCTTTAAGAAATTTTTGTAAATGTTATTTATAAAGCGGTCCGTAAGCAGCGCACGCCCTGTAATCTGCGCCCTCTTTATCCATACCGAATGCATTCCAGCTTGCGGGACGGAAGATTTTTTCTTCGGGTACGTTATGCATACAAACGGGAATTCTGAGCATCGAACACATGGTTATAAGATCCGCTCCTATGTGACCATAGCTTATGGCTCCGTGATTTGCTCCCCAGTTATTCATTACTTCATATGCTGTTTTAAATGCGCCCTCCCCTGTTACTCTGGGTGTAAACCATGTGCAGGGCCAGGTATAGTCCGTTCTCTTCCAGAGGATATCCGATACCTCGTCAGGAAGAGAAACCGTCCAGCCTTCCGCAATCTGGATCACCGGCCCCAATCCCTTTACAAGATTAAGTCTTATCATAGTTACAGGCATTTCTGCCTTTGTTAAAAATCTCGAGGAAAAACCGCCGCCTCTGAAATAGCCAAGGTCTGCCATATTCCAGGTTGTTGTATTAAGACAAGCATCTATATCAGAGTCCTTCATATCATACCAGGGCTTTATGCAGCCGTTTCCGTTTTCATCCTTTGATGCCCCGGTGGTATCAAGAGCTGCAGCACCCGAATTGATAAGATGAATAAAACCGCCTGCTTCCTTTGCCTTTCCTTCAATGTCATAGCCGGTTGCCTTTTTAACGGCTTCGGGACTCCAATAGGTTCTCACATCGGCGAAAATCTGTGCGGTGTTTGTAAGAAGCTTACCGAAAAGCATCCCCACACCATTTAATGTATCGTTTTCAGTTGCAAGGATGTAAGGCTCTCTTGCACCGTTCCAGTCAAAGGAAGTGTTAAGCATGGCTTCGGGAAAATCGCAGTTAGGATAAAAGTCTGTCCACTGACGCTGTCCCTGAAAACCTGCTGCTATGGCATTATGACCAACCTTTTCTTCCCCGCATCCTTCCGGAAGATTTTCGTTTCCGTTCATAAGGTCTTTTATTATACACATCATCTTTACAACAAAGGCAAACTGTTCTTCCTTTTTCTCTTCGGAAATCTGAAATTCTCCGGGATTTTTGTCAAAGCCGATTTTGCACTTTTCCCGTGCCCATTTAAGTGCCTTATTGTATTCCTCTTCATCATAGATACCTTCACTCATACGTCGGATTATTTCAACCTCGTCAACAGACTCAACACGCATACCCAGATATTCCTCAAAAAATTCGGGGCTTATAATAGAGCCTGCAATCCCCATACAGATTGAGCCAATCTGAAGATAACTCTTCCCTCTCATTGTTGCAACGGCAACTGCCGCTCTGCCGAAACGGAGGATTTTTTCTTTTACATCTTCGGGGATTTCGGTGTCGTCGGCATTTTGAACATCGTGTCCGTAAATCCCGAAGGCAGGAAGCCCTTTCTGTGCATGGGATGCCAAGACAGATGCAAGGTACACGGCACCGGGACGTTCCGTTCCGTTAAAGCCCCATACAGCCTTAATGGTATTTTTATTCATATCCATAGTTTCGGAGCCGTAGCACCAGCAGGGTGTAACGGTTAATGTTATATCAACGCCCGCTTTTTTGAATTTTTCCTCGCAAGCAGCGGCTTCCGCCACTCTTCCTATGGTGGTGTCGGCAATTATTACCTTAACGGGTTCTCCGTTTGTATATCTGAGATTTTCAGAAAGTAATTTTGCAGCGGATTTCGCCATATTCATTGTCTGCTCTTCCAATGATTCTCTTACTTTCAAAACACCTCGTCTTCCGTCAATTGTCGGTCTTATTCCTATTACCGGATAGTCTCCTATAAGTCTGTTAACAGCCATTTTCAACGCCTCCTGATTAACCTTTTATTTCTTCCAAAGCACTTTCTGCTTTAAGTCCTGATAAAAATAATTTTTTATAATTATTAAAATCCCTTACTGCTTCTTTATCGGGATTTATGATTGTACCTTTATCATTCTTAAAAACTTCGCTTTCAAGCCATTCACCCAAAGTTTTATCCCTGCCAAGCACTGCATATGCGGCCAAAAGAGCCATTCCCCATGCTCCTCCTTCTCCGGAGGTTTCCATTACGGATACGGGAGTATCAAGAGCGTCTGCAAGAATCTTCTGTGCAACTCCCTTAGTTTTGAAAATCCCACCGTGAGCCGTAAAAAGCTCTGCCCTGACATTTTCCTCGCGGAAAAGAATGTCCATACCGATGGATAAAGTTGCAAATGCGGAATTGAGCTGCGCTTTAATAAAATCGGCAAGATGCATTTTCTTTTCAGGCAATCTGAAATACATAGGCTTGCCTTTTTTTATATCAGTTATATGCTCGCCGGACAAATAATTAAACGCCGCTATTCCATCGCTGTTTCCGCTTAAAGCAAGATTGTATAGTTTTTCATAAACCATACTTTTATCTGTTTCCAGCCCCATAAGCTCCGAAAACTCGCAAAATATATTTACCCAGGAGTCAAGCTCGTTACTGCAGTTATTGCAATGAACCATAGCCACACTTTCGCCTGATGGTGTGCTTACTATGTCCACATCAGAATGTCTTTCCTTAAGCGGATTTTCCAAAACAAGCATAGAAAAAACCGATGTTCCTGCAGAGATATTGCCCGTTTTAGGCAAAACCGAATTTGTTGCAACCATTCCGGTTCCTGCATCTCCTTCCGGAGGACACACCAAAATCCCCGGTTTCAAAGTTCCCGTGGGATCTAAAAACAAAGCTCCCCTTTCGGTAAGATACGAATCATTTTCTCCTGCCACTTTAACCACGGGCAGCATTTCTCTCGCTTTACAAATAAGCTTTTCTTCCTTAACGAGGCAATCGAATTTATCAAGCATTTTATTATCATAGTCCGCACCATCAACAGGAAACATTCCAGAAGCGTCGCCGATGCCTATTTCGTGCTTTCCCGTAAGCATATACTGAATGTACCCCGAAAGAGTAGTTATATAAGAAATTTTATCAATATAATCCTCTTTATTCAAAATTGCCTGATAAAGATGTGCTATGCTCCACCTTTGCGGAATATTGAAATCGAAGGCATCAGAGAGTATCTTTGCCGCTTCTTCCGTTGTTGTATTTCTCCATGTCCTGAAAGGCGTAAGCAGATTGTCCTCTTTGTCAAAAGCCAGATAGCCGTGCATCATTGCAGAAACTCCGATTGCACCAAAGGTTTCTATTCTTACACCGTATCTTTCCGATACTTCCTCGGAAAGTGCCTTATAGCACGCCTTTATCCCTTTATCAACGTCATCTAAAGAATATGTCCAATAGCCGTTTTCAAGGCGGTTTTCCCATTCAAAGCTTCCGCTTGCAACGGGAGAAAAAGAGTCATCAATCAAAGAAGCTTTTATTCTGGTTGAGCCAAGTTCTATTCCCAAAAATGTTTTTCCCGATTTGATTTTTTCTTTAATCAATCCCATCACCTCTTTCCACATTACCATTATATCATCATTTTTTTAACAAATCTCGTCAATTTATGTTTTACTATGGACATTTTTTGTTGTTTTTGTTATAATTAAAGCGAGGTGATACCTGTGAAAATTTTCAACGAAATAAGAAAATATGCCGAGGATTTTCCCGTATGGACAGGAGAGTATGAAAATATGGGTTTTCTTCCCCATTGGCACAAGGAGATTGAACTTATATATGTCAAAGAAGGCAGCACCACGGTTAACATTTCGGGAAAAAACTTTTATGCCAAAAAGGGCGACTTAATCATCGTAAACAGCGGAGAAACACATTTAAGCCCAGCTGTAAACGCGAACAATACCCTTAACTTTATGCTCATCGATCCATCCCTCATAAAATCCTACCGTCCTGAATCCTCCTCTCATCTTATATGCGAAGAAACTCTTAAAAAAAACGGACTTTCCGAAGAAGTAAAAAATATCTTCCACGATGCAAAAACAGAGCTTAACGAAAAAAAGAGCTATTATAAAGATATTATGAAAGCTAAAATATCTCTTTTGTGGTATTCGGTAAAGCGGGTAATCCCTGAGGATAATACAGAAAATCCGAAAAGTAAAAGAAGCCGTCTTTTTTCCGATATGCAAAATGTTCTTATTTTTCTTTCAGAGCATTTTGCGGAAGAAATACCTTTAAGTATTCCTGCAGGAAAACTGGGGTTGAGCGAATGTCACTTTTCAAGACTTTTCAAAAAAATGCTTGGCATAAGCTATACAGGATATATAAATATGCTTCGCATTGAAAATGCCACAAGGCTTCTTCGCGAAAACAGGGAATCCGTTTTAGATATTGCCTTAAGCTCCGGCTTTAACAATATAAGAACTTTTAACCGTGTATTCAAATCAATAACCGGAAGCACACCAACAGAATTTCTTAAA
>JAZSAR010000129.1:0-7636 GCA_045601965.1 Clostridia bacterium | reverse complement strand
CGAGTAAATGCTTTTTGTAAGCGCTTTTGTAAAAAGCGAAGGAACGAGTTCGGGTGATGGGATTTTCTTTTCGGGAGATTTTGAAAAAACAACATTTTCTCCTCCGATGCCGGATAAAAGCCCTGCAATAACAGAGGCGAAAATATGGAAAAAATAAATTAAAAGCCCTGTCTTAAAGGATGAAAAATGACCGACGCCCAATGTGCCCAGGACAAACATTATTCCTGCATTGTTGCAGAAAACGGGAAGGCGCTCGGCTTCCGATGCAGAAATCATTTTGCTTTTGTAAAGTTCAGATGCCATAACCGCCCCTGAGGGAAACCCGCCTAAAAGTCCTGCAATAACGGCGGGACAGGCGTTTTTGCTTATTTTAAAAAGCGGGCAAAGAATGGGCGAAAATATTGCCGATATAAGCGGCGCACCGTAATAGGAAAGTAAGGATGCAAAAAAAAGAAATGGAAAGAGCGAAGGGATAAGCTCATTCAAGCATATATCAATGGCGCTTGTGACAGAGGCCTTTACCAAAGGCGCCATAAATGGAAGAAAGAATAAAAAGACAAGCATAAGGAGAAAAATTAAAATCCCGGCGAATTTTTTCATATTTTCGGCCTCCTTTTTAGTATTTATATGCTGTATAGGCTGTAATAAGAAGGGATAATCGGCATAAAATATTAAAGAGGTGGTTTTCTTGAAAAAGGGATTTCTTAGTGGAGTGCTTAAAAATGCCGATATGCCGGGAGAAATTATGTTTGATGTCCCGTTTATTGCAATATCCGGGGATTTTTCTGTTACTATTGAAAACTATCTCGGAATAATTTCCTATGAAGAGGGCGAAATAAAGATAAATACGAAAAGTGCAATTATTAAAATCACGGGAGATAACCTATCCATAGGGCATATTACGGACGAAGTGATATCAGTTTCGGGAAAAATTGAAAGTCTCAGTTTTATTTAAGGGGTTATATTATGGGTTTTTTAAACTGGCTTCGGGGTTATCTTGTTATTTCGGTTGATGGAAAGTATCCCGAACGATTTGTGAATTTATGTACTCTTGGCGGAATTTACATAAAGGATGCGGTAAAAAAGGATGGGATACTTACATTAAAAACCTCGAAAAAAGCCTTCAGGAAAATGATAAAGCCGGCATATAAGGCATCCTGCCGGGTGAAAATAATTAAAAAAGCGGGGCTTCCATTTAAGCTGGCACGCTTAAAAAAACGTAAAGCCTTTGTTCTGGGAGCGGCTTTTTTTATTTTCGTTCTGATGTTTCTTAATTCCTTTGTATGGACTGTAAGGGTGGACGGAAACGAAAAAATTTCCGAAGAAGAAATAAAATTTTTAGCTTCCTATTGCGGATTGCGCCAAGGTGTGGTAAAATATAAAGTGGATGAAAAGAAGTTCAGCGAAAATGCCTTAAGGTGTGAGCCCAGGCTTTCATGGATATGGCCTGAAATAAAAGGAACGGTGTGCTATATTCATGTAAGGGAAAAAACCTCCTCATCGCCGCCCGTTGATGTGAAAAAGCCCGCAGATGTCATTGCGAAAAGAAGCGGTATTATAAGGGATATCACGGTGAAGCGGGGTTGGAGCGCAGTAAAAGAAGGGGACAGCGTAACCGAGGGGCAGATTTTGATAAGCTCGGTAAAAGAGGGCTTTACACCTGTGCACGCCCTGGGTGAGGTTTTAGCTTCCTACTGGGTTGAAGAAGTGGATATAGCTTCAACAAAAAAGGAAATTGTTACATATACAGGCAGAGAAAAAACTTATTACAGCGTGGTTTTAGGCTCCTTCGGAATGAGCTTCCGCTTTTCGGGGAAAGCTCCTTATGAAAGCTTTAAGGAAAAAAGAGAAGAAAAAAATATAAAGCTTTTCGGGGAAATTGATTTGCCCTTAATGCTTGAAAAAGTATGTTATATGGAAACAGTAGAGGAAGAGAAAATCATTCCTATGGAAAATGCCGTAAATGAAACGAAGGACAGAATAATAAAGGGGTTTTCGGAGAAATTACCTGTCGGCACAGAAATTGAAAACATTACTGTGACTACGGAATATATAAACGAAAAAGAAGCTTATGTTAAAGTGATTTTTGAGTGTGTGGAAGATATTGCACTTTTAAGATGAAGGTAAACCGACGCGAAAGGAAGAAAATAATGGTAGAAAGAAACTATGAAATTGAAGATATGTCAAAGGTAGCGGAGCTTTTCGGAAGCTTTGACTTTAACATCAAGCTTGTGGAGCATGAGCTTAATGTGCAGATAATAAACAGAGGAAATGCCATAAAAATTATGGGCTCCGAGGAAAATGTAAACGCCGCCTATGAGGCAATCGGAGCAATGATGAGCGTCCTTAAAAACAATGAGGCGTTAACGGAGCAGGGCATCCGCTATTGTATAGCCATGGCAAGGGAAGGCTCGGCTTCCGGAATAGTATCATTAAACGGCGACTTTGTATGTATAACCTCAAAGGGAAAACCCATAAAAGCAAAGACTTTAGGACAAAAAGAATACTTAAAGTCAATAAAGGAAAACCCCATTTGCTTCGGAATTGGCCCTGCCGGAACGGGTAAAACCTTTTTAGCCGTAGCAATGGCTGTTGAAGCCTTCCGCAAAAAGGAAGTAAGCAGAATAATTTTAACCCGTCCTGCCGTAGAAGCGGGAGAAAAGCTGGGCTTTTTGCCCGGTGATTTGCAGATGAAGGTTGACCCCTATTTAAGACCTTTATACGATGCAATGTACGAAATGATGGGCGTTGAGGCGTATCAGAAATATCAGGAGCGGGGGCAAATTGAAGTTGCTCCCCTTGCATATATGCGAGGAAGAACGCTGGACGATGCCTTCATCATTCTTGACGAGGCGCAGAACACAACTCCTGAGCAGATGAAGATGTTTCTTACCAGAATCGGCTTTGGTTCAAGGGTTATTGTAACCGGTGACATAACGCAGATTGACCTTCCCGATGGAAAAACCTCGGGACTTAAAGAAGCTATGAAGGTGCTTCGTAATATCGAAGGAATTGCTTTCTGCTCTCTTTCGGAAAAAGACGTTGTGCGGCATCCCCTTGTTCAGAAAATAATAACAAGTTATGAAAAATATGAAAGAGAAAAGGCGGCAAAGGCTGCCGAGAGGAAATCGAGATGAAGAATCTAATGAGTAACTGGAAAGTGATTCTGGCACTTCTGTTATCATTCGCCCTGTCTTTTGGGATAATATTAATATCTTCCGTTCCTGAAAGCTATGACTATAACTCCGGCGAAATTTGCACGGAGGATATTTATGCCACAAGGGAAATTGAGGATAAGGTCACAACTTTAAGGAGAAAGGAAGCGGCGGCAAACCAGGTTGAACCTCAGTATTCCGTTAACTATCAGACCACTGAAGACCAACTTTCAAAGCTTCAGAAGATGTTTGCATCGGTTACCGAAGCAAGAAGCATGGAGCTGGCGCTTTCCGGTAAGATAAGCTTTATCAGAGAGGATATTGATATTTCTCTTTCCGATGAGTCGATTTCTTATCTTGTTACAATGGGAGCAGAGGATTACGGGCTTTTTTCCGGAAACGTAAGGGAGATTTTTTCCGACATCATGGACAAGGGTGTAATTGATGTGGCTCTTTCTTTAGAAGAAATGAGTGAGCTTTTTTCGGAAAAAGATAACAATCAGACGGAGAAAGGAATTGCAACGGAAATTTTTGAAGGCTACATCAAAGTAAATGAAGAGTACAGCAAAGAGCTTACGGATGCCGAAAAAGATAAAGCGAAAAAGCTCATTGAACCCACGGTTTACAAAAAAGGGCAGATTATTGTAAGGCGCGGTGAGGTAATCTCCGATGCGCAGATAACCCTTCTTTCCGACATGGGTGTGTTAAAGGGCGGAAGCAGTATAAGCAAAAAATATGCTGTGGGAATATTTTTGCTGATGATGGCATCTTATGCAGTTTCTGTCTACTACATAATGCTGAAATCAGAGCGGAAAAGGTTTTCTCAGGAAAAGCTTATTCTTGCAAGCATCCTTCCTGTTTTGATGCTCTTTATCGTATTTCTTATGCGAAATATCGGAAAAGGCTATGTTTATCTTGTACCCCTTCCTTACTGTGCCATTTTAATGGCAACATTTGTAAGTGCACGCCTTTCCTCCATTGTTGGAATATATCTTTGCTTTGCTGCTGCAATCATGCTGGGGCAGACGGAAGAATTTATAATTGCCATGATAACCTTTTCCACAGTTTCTTCCATGATATTCAAAAAAGTGGGAGGAATGTCGGGCTATGCCAAAGCCATGGTATATACTATGTTATCCGGCGCTCTTTGTATGGCGATGTCCATGCTCATTGTGGGTAAAAACTGGGATGAAATCTTAAAGGCGGCAATACTTGGCGCCTTAAACGGTCTTATCTCCTCGGTTTTAACCATCGGAACAACTCCCATATTTGAAAATGTGTTCAATATTATAACCCCCTTTAAGTTAAGTGACTTGGGAAATCCCGAAAAACCTCTTTTGAAAAAGCTTATGTTTGAGGCTCCGGGCACATATCATCATTGCCTTATGGTGGGAAATCTTGCTGAGGCGGCGTGCCTCAGAATCGGAGCTAATAATCAGCTTGCACGAGTGGCGGCGTATTATCACGATATCGGAAAGCTTCGCCGTCCCGATTATTTCTTTGAAAATCAGATGGGTGCAAATCCCCATGACATCCTTTTGCCGAAAGAATCAGCAAAAGTATTAAGAAGCCATGTAAATGACGGGCTTGATATTGGCAGGCAGTACCGTCTGCCCAAGGATATACTTAATGTGATTGCACAGCATCATGGTGAAACCTTAACGGGATTTTTCTACAAAAAGGAGCAGGAAATAAATCCTGAGGCACAAGAAGCTGACTTTAGATATCCCGGCCCCAAGCCTGAAACAAAGGAAGCGGGCATCGTAATGCTGGCAGACTCCTGCGAAGCAGCGGTAAGAAGTCTTGACGAAAAGACAGAAGAAGCTATCCGTGCTATGGTAACAAAAATCGTGAAAAGCAGAATGGCGGAGGGGGAGCTTGATAACTGTGACCTTTCCTTCCGTGAACTGGGTGAAATAATAGAAGCCTTTGTGGCAATGCTTGGAAGCCATTTTCACAAGAGAATCAAATATGATGAAAAGGAGCAGAAAGCTGATGAATCTTCTGATAGAGAGGACAATTGAGGAAAGCGCCTTTGACGAGGTAATAGAGCTTGCCGTAAAAGCGGCTCTTGCCGAGGAAGATATGGACGAAAACTGTGAGATAAGCGTAACTCTCTGCACAAATTCCGAAATTGCGGAGTTAAACGAAGAGTATATGCACAGAACCGGACCTACGGATGTTTTGTCCTTCCCTCAGCTTTCATTTGATGAAGATAAATGCATATATGAGGAAAGCCTTACCTATAACGGGGACAACCTTCTTCTTGGCGACATTGTAATTTCCCTTGAAAGAGCAAAGGAGCAGGCAGAGGAGTTTGGCCACTCTGAAAGACGCGAAGTTGGCTTTTTAACGGTGCATTCAATGCTTCACCTTCTTGGATATGACCATATGGAGGATAGCGACAGAGAAGAAATGCAGGCAAAAGAGAAAAAGATTTTAGCGGCAATGAACTTGCCCAGAGAATGAGGTAAACTATGATTGATAAAATATTCAAGTCGGGCTTTGTTGCAATAGTGGGCCGTCCGAACACCGGGAAAAGCACTTTGCTCAATAAAATAACAGGGGACAAGCTGGCAATTGTATCAAACAAGCCCCAGACAACGAGAAATTCCATTCTCACCATAAAAACAACCGAGGATTATCAGCTTATATTTGTTGATACTCCGGGCGTGCATAAGCCGAAAAACCGCCTTGGCGAATTTATGAATCGTGTTGTAACGGAAACCATCGCCGATGTTGATGCGGCAGTTCTGGTAGCAGAGTGTGATAAAACACCCGGCGAAACCGAAAAGGAGCTTATAGCCCAGCTTAAGGCAAGGGAGATTCCTGCCATACTTGTATTAAACAAGGCGGATGCGGCATCGAAGGATGCAATTCTTCCCGTAATTGCCCAGTACACCGCCCTTTGTGACTTCGAGGCTGTAATTCCCATGTCGGCACTTAAGGAAAGTGCAGATAAGGTCATAGATGAAGTGTTAAAGCTCATTCCCGAAGGACCTATGTACTACCCCGAGGACCAGATGACCGACGTTCCGGAAAAGGACATTGCATCAGAAATGATAAGAGAGAAAATTTTAAGACTTTTCGATAAGGAAGTTCCCCACGGCACCGCTGTGGAAATTGAAAAATTTTCCGACGGAGAGGATTTGCTTCGTATTGAGGCGGCAATTTACTGCGAGAAAAACTCCCACAAATCCATAATCATAGGTAAGGGCGGAGAAGCCTTAAAGAGAGTGGGAAGCTATGCAAGAGGCGATATGGAAAAGTTTTTCGGCAAAAAAGTATTCCTTAAATTATGGGTAAAGGTTCGCTCCGACTGGCGTAACAGTATGAGCGATTTAAAGACGCTGGGCTTTGAAAGGAAGTAAATTCCTTAAATAGATAAGGTGCATTTTCCGTAAAATATATATGGAGGTGCACCATGGAAGAAAGAAATTTTTATAAAAGCGGAAAAATTTCCGATTATCTTTTTATGAAGGAAAAGGGAAAAAGGAGGGAAGAGCGTGGCAGAGCCTGTAAAAGTGAAAGGCCTTGTGATAAGGCAGGTGAACTTCGGTGACTATGATAAAATGATTACGCTTCTTACCGCTGAACTCGGAAAAATTTCCGTGAGCGCCAAGGGCGTAAGAAGTATGAAGAGTAAAAACAGAGCAGCGTGTGAGCTGCTCTGTTTCGGCGAATTTGTCTTAAATCCGCCGAAGGGCGATGTTTATTCCTTAAGCTCAGCTGAGTGCATCGAAAGCTTTTATCACCTTCGGGATGACTGCGTTCGTCTTGCCCTCGGAATTTATATGGCGGACCTGGCGGGGCATCTGGCTCCGGAGGATATGGGTATGGGGATTAAGGTTTTGTTAAACTGCCTGTATATGCTGACAGATGAGGAGAAGGACATAAACCTGCTTAAAATAATCTATGACCTTAAAATACTTAAGGAGTCGGGCTTCCTTCCCCGTGTTTCCTCCTGCGTAAGCTGTGAAACGGAAGAGGGGCCCTTTGCTTTCAGCCCTGTTCAGGGCGGAGTTCTCTGCAGAAGGTGTGCGTCGCTTCTGGGCTTAAAGGCAGAGGGGACAAGGGCGGCATCCTTTATGGACTACATAATAAAAGCCCCCTTTGTAAGCGGTCTTTTTAAGACAGAGGTCGATGAGCCTACTTTGAAAAAGGCAACCGCCTACACGGAAAGCTTCATAGCCTGCCACGTGGCGGAGCATATGAAAACCCTTGATTATTTTAAAAAATTGGTAAAAATGCAATAAAAAAAGACAAATATTTAGTAAAAGATGATAAAAAAGATATACGGATTAAAAAATTTTAAGTCTTTTTTCAAAAAAGGGTGGAATTTTTTTTGATTTTAGTGTATTATTGATATGTTAAATTATAATTAGGAGGTAAAAACCAATGACAAAGTTTGTTTACTTGTTCAAAGAAGGCGACGCGTCTATGAGAGAACTTCTCGGTGGTAAAGGCGCTAACCTTGCTGA
>JAZSAR010000128.1:0-8386 GCA_045601965.1 Clostridia bacterium | reverse complement strand
CCTCGGTAAGATACGGCAAAAGGGCGTGAATCGCATCGCTTTGCGCCTTTGCCTTTACAAATCTTGAGCAAAGCTTATGAAGCTCATTTACTTTTTTATCCCCCAACGCCATTATCCTTGTTCTTATATATAAGGTATGCACCGAATCACCTATATAGGCAAGGGCTAAGGGCGAATAACTTTTTACATTTTCCGGCGTAAAGCCGAAAGCTTCACTTATGCCTTTTTCCATTTTACACCCTGAGCAGTATCTTCCAGAACGATACCCATAGCCTTAAGCTCGTCTCTTATTTCATCGGCTCTCTTATAGTTTTTCTCGCTTCTTGCCTTTGTTCTTTCGGCAATTAAAGCTTCAACCTTTTCGGATAAATCTTCCTTTTCTTCCGATGCGATTACGCCGAGAACAGAGCAAAGCTCTTCTATTGTTTCCTTAGCATATGCAAGAGCTTCTTTTGAAAGGCTGTTTGCATTTGAGTTTGCTTCCTTAACGGCATCGAAAATTGCGGCGATACCTTCGGCTGTGTTTAGGCCATCGTCCATTCCCTTTCGGAATGCTTCCTTAAAGGAATCCATCTTTGCCTTAAATTCGTCTGTTATACCCTCTTCTTTTGCATTTTCCATTAAAAATTCAAGATTGGAAACGCAGGTTGTAATTCTTTCAAGACCACTCTTTGATGCTTCCATAAGCTCATCGGAGAAGTTCATGGGGCTTCTGTAATGAGCACTTAAGAGGAAGAATCTTATTACGTTGTAGCTGTATTTTGCCGCAACGTCACGAACAGTAAAGAAGTTATTAAGTGACTTTGACATTTTTCTGTTGTCAACGTTTATATATGCATTGTGCATCCAGTAATTTACGAAGTTACAGCCGTTCGCGCATTCACTCTGTGCAATTTCGTTGGTGTGATGAGGGAAAATAAGATCGATAGCACCGCCGTGAATGTCGATGGTTTTACCAAGATACTTCGTGCTCATGGCGCTGCACTCAATGTGCCAGCCCGGCCTTCCCTTGCCCCAGGGGCTGTCCCAACAGGGCTCTCCCGGCTTTACAGCCTTCCAGAGAGCAAAGTCAAGAGGAGACTTCTTTCTTTCGTCAACGTCAATTCTTGCACCGCTTCTTAAATCATCGAGGCTCTGATGAATGAGCTTACCGTAGTTTTTGCACTTTTCAACCTCGAAGTATACGTCTCCCTCTACCTCGTAGGCATAGCCCTTTTCAACAAGCTCGGAAACAATTTCTATAATTGCATCGATGTTTTCCGTTGCCTTGGGATGTACTGTTGCCTTCTTTATATTAAGTCCCTTGGCATCGGTGAAATACTCTTCTATGTACTTTTCGGCAATTTCCTTAACTGTTGTTCCGTCTTCGTTTGCCTTCTTTATCATTTTATCGTCAATATCGGTAAAGTTCTGAACGAAGTTTACCTTGTAGCCGGAATATTCAAGATAACGGCGAAGAGTGTCGAATACAACGAACATTCTCGCATTTCCTATATGGAAAAAGTTATATACCGTGGGACCGCAGGCATAAATGCTTACTTCGCCGGGCTTGATTGGCACAAGCTCTTCTTTTTTTGCGGTCATTGTGTTAAATACTCTCATTATTTATTCTCCTTTAGCTCTTTTATTATCGCTTTCAAATCGTCAATTTCCTTTTGCATACGGCAAAATTCCTGTGAAACCGGGTCAGGAATGTGAATCTGGTCAAGGTCAACCTTCTTTTCGCCCTTTTTAACAATTCTTCCGGGAACACCGACGCAGGTACAGTCAGGCGGAACCTCGTTCAATACCACGGCGTTTGCCGCAATTTTACTGCGGTCACCCACCTTGAAGGGCCCAAGCACCTTGGCTCCCGCACCAATCATAACATTGTTACCGATGGTGGGATGGCGCTTTCCCGTATCCTTACCGGTACCACCCAAGGTTACACCCTGGTAGATTGTACAGTTATCGCCGATTTCCGTAGTCTCACCGATTATTACTCCGCAGCCGTGGTCAATAAGTAAATTCTTTCCGATGGTGGCACCGGGATGAATTTCTATTAAGGTAAACCACCTTACAAGCTGCGAGATTAATCTTGCAAGAAAATAGAAATGTATTTTATAGAAAAAGTGTGCAATCCTGTGCCAGAATATGGCGTGAACGCAAGGATAGTTAAAGAATATACTTATTATACTTCTTGCCGCAGGATCGCGTTCTTTTATCGATTTAAAATACCTGAACACAAACATTTCTCCTTATAGCATACTCTATTCTATTATACATAAAAAACGCCTTTCTTGCAACATATTTTTTAAAAAACCGCCGAAAAATTCGGCGGTTTTTTAAAATAACTCCAATATTTTGAATTTTATATTGATTTTTGTATCACCAGTATCGCTCACAAGGCTGAATCCTGCATCTCCAAGTTCTTCACGAAGCAACTTTTCACTCTTTGAATCAAGCCTTCCCGAAACAGAGGATGAAAAACAAAGCATGGGGTACATCACGCACCACCAGTTTTCGCCTTCAGCCTTCCCGATTTTTACATTAACCGAATCATATACCCCTTGCGGCAGACGTATATTTTCATATTTCTTTGTAGGAAACCTTGTTTTACCCACTTCTACTCTGACAGGTAAAAAGCACCCTTCGCTTTTCAGAACATCTTCTGCCGCTTTTGTTATTTTATCTTTATTTTCACAGGCGATTTCAATCGCCTCATGCTTGGTGCCGGCTCCTTCAAAAAGTTCTTTTGCTGTAAGTAATACAGCATCCCTCACCTTAAGCTTAAGCATCTGATCTTCTCTTGAATTGCTTTCAGCCACAACATGAAGTCTTAAAACACCTTCCGATAAGGCTTCTTTTTCATTTTCCGCATAAATATGAAATGACATAATTAAAATAACCGGCAAAGAGAAAATCAGGATATATCTCTTTTTCATAAGTGTCTCCGTTTCGTTTTTTCTTTGATTATACCCTTAATTATGCGCCGATATACCTATTTTCGATGAGTCTGCCCCGGTTATCCTTATGACTATCTCCTGTATTTTAACAGCATCTGCGGCGCTTAAAGCCCCTTCGGCTTTAACCACAACCGTAACCGAATCTGTATTTATATATACCACCGCATCGGAAAAGCCTTTGGCTTTTATTTCTGCTTCCGCCGCGCTTTCTTTTTCCATTCGGCTTGCCATATCCAAAAGAAGCATTTCTGCTTCCTTTTTAGCCTCCTCACTGCTGCCGGGATTTTCCGCCACCTCCCTAAGACTTTCTGTAGCCTTACTCCTGCCCGTGTCTCTTTCCACACGACTGCTTGAAAAATAATCCGTTTTTGCGATATTTGTTCCCGATACCAGCCGTGCTTCTCCCAAAGCCATATCATCCGTATCAGAAACAGCACCGTTTTCCGAATGCTGATAAGACCAGTTAAAATATCCTGCAAGACCTATCATGGCAATAAGTGCCGCTAAAACCACTTGTTTTTTCTTAAACAAACCTACCCCTCCATTTTAAACACTTTTATATTATGTACTTCTGCCCCCGTAAGTGCAGCAACAGCATTTATTATATTCTCTCTGACGATTTCATTTTCTGCGCCTCTGCATACTACTACAACACCTCTAACAGTTGGATACTCTTCCCTTATAAGTGCCAGCTTCCCTGAAACCGCAACCGTTTTTTCGCTTAAGTTTTCCCCCTTTCCCGCCTTGTCGGTTACAGGAACGGCTTCTCCCTTATCTTCAAAAGTAATCATAAGTGAAAGCTTTCCTGCTCCTTCAATTTCACTTAACAGCTCTTCGGCTTCATTAGCAAGCTTTTCTTCATAGCTTCCGTCATAATTTTTTTCTTCTGCCTTATCAGTAGGCATGAAAATAAATATTACTCCTATAATCAATATGATTAAAATCATTTTATTATTCGTAATTCCCGCAAAAATGCCTTTAATATTCTCCATATATTATTTCAAGCCTTTCCGCTCCGTAAAGCTCTTTTATTCTGTCAGATGTAACTTCATCCATATATTCTTTTGCATATATCTCGATTAATTTCACGGAAAAGTTATCACCCAAGGTTACATATGCTCTTCCGTATATACTCAGTTCACCCTCAATTTTACTTTTGAGCGAAGAAGATATATTATCAAGATATAGCCTTTCAGCATCTTCTTTTGTCATCTCATAAGCTGACAAATCCTCAAAATCCGAAAATTCACCTGTGTAAAAAATATCTTTTAAAGGTACTATCACGGAAAGCGATATTATAACCGAGCTTACAAGGTGCGCATATTTTTTAACACTTCCCTCAGGAAGCAATATTGATGCTACCGTGACAATAAGCGAAGATGCCATCAATGTCAATATATACGCTTTCATAATCTACCCTCTGTAAACCGTGATTAATATTGCCGAAGATATTATGCATTGCGCCGCACACACAGAAATTATTCCGAAAAGCATGCCCATACACTCTCCCACCGACGTCACAGCCTTTGACAACCGTTCGTCACATACCGGTTCAAGCAAAGCTCCTGTAAAACTGTATATGAAGCTTACGGCGGCGCATTTTATAACCGGATATGCCGCAATCAATATGATAACAATAATTCCGGCAATGCCTGCAGAATTTTTTATCATGCCGCAGGATGCCGTTATGGCAGATACGCTGTCTGCCAGTGCGCCTCCTGCCATGGGCACGAAAGAGCTTAAAGCAAAGCGTGCCGTTTTCATTCCCATATTTTCAGCGGTACCTGCCGCAAAAGACGACAGACTCAAAACAGCAGTAAAAATCAGAAGCGTAAATCCAAGTATGCGCCGCATAAGCTTATCCGTCATTTTCCCAAGATTGGTAAGGCTTAAAGTAGCCGTCATATTATTTATAAACTTCATGGCAAAGGATGCATAAAGAAGCGGAAGTACCGCCTTTTCAATTACAAAGGAGCTTATTGCAGTTGCACATAAAATCTGAGTGTGCATAACCGATGCCGTCATTATCCGTCCTTCTGCGGCAGACAGCATACTCATCATCGGTATGAGCGACTTCATGAAAAATCCCATATCCTTTATGGTTTCTTTTGCGCACTCGGATATTTCATAAAAGCCGGATGCCGCAATTCCCGCAAGAACAGTATAACAGCATAAGAAAGATGCCTCGGTTACTCCGCCTGATCCAAAAGAAGAAGCAAGATTGGATAAAAATGAGGCTATAATTCCAAGCAGCATAACGGCACCCATAATTTTAGCGTTTGCCCTTACTTCAGAAAAAAGCATATCCGCGCCTTTTCTTAAAACTCCTCCGATATCTGTTTTGTATTCACCTTCTGCAATGCTTTTTGCAATATCCCCGAAAGAAAAGTTTTCTGAAATAAAGGCTATGTTTTCCGCAGCGCTTTCGCTTATACCCTCTTCAACCTCCGAAAGGTCATCAATTGTTGCGGCAAAGCCCGGGAAAATCGGTATCAAAATAAACATAAGTACAAACAAAAGTATTTTTTTCATAGTTTTCTCCGTTTTAAAGTATATCTGCAATTACGTAAAAGAGCTCCGTTACCATAGGCATTGCCGTCACACATATAAGAATTTTCCCACAAAGCTCCACCTTCCCTGCCATAGCACTTTCTCCGGCATCCTTGCAAAGCTCCGATGCCGCCTGAGTTATGTATGCAATTCCGGTTATTTTTATAACCGCTTTATAAATTCCACTGTCCAGTTTTGTTTCAGAAGCAAGAGACGCCAAGCTCTCAATTATCCTTGCAACTTCCGAAAAGCTTATAAAAAAAGCATAAACCGTTACGGAAAGTGCCACCATAAGAGCCATTTCTCCCCTTCCGCTCTGGCGTAAAAACAGACACATAATGCTTCCTGTTATACAAAGGGCAACTATTTTCATCATAGCCCGAACACCGCTTTTATGCTTTCAAAAAGATTTCCGACCTCCGGTATCACCAGGGCAAGAACCACTATAAGCCCTGCTATGGTAACAAGGAGTGCTTGTTCATCTCTTCCCGATTTTCCCACAATCATATTGAGAACGGCAACAATAAGTCCTACTCCTGCCACCTTAAAAACAAATTCTATTCCCATTTAAGTCCTCCGCTTTTATTCTAAAAAAGCATAACTGTAATAAGAAAGCCTAAAAGTAAAAAACCGCCTTTAATAACCTTTGCTTCCTTTTTGTATCTTGCCCGCTCGTCGGCTTCTTCCTTAAGAAGCTTGTTCTCATATTGCGCTATATTTGAAAGTTGTCCTTCGATGGTTTCAGATTTTACTCCTTTCAGAAAAGTCGAAAAATCTTTTTTATCTTCTCCCGACACCTTGTCTTCATATCCGCTTATCCCGCTTTTTTCAAGGGCTTTCGGCAAAGGGTAAGAAAAAAGTTCCACCGCAGTCTTAAAATCAGAAAGGGCTTTAAGCATATTTTCTATAAACACAAGGCGGCATCTTCTTTTTTCCGCCATCTTTTGTCCCATAGCATAAAAGGCAATAACGACAAGCGCCGTTCCCCATAGCTTTAACATAAATTCAAAACACCCTCCACTGTACCGGGACCATCTTTTCTGCTTAACACAATTACTTTCGCAAATGCTTTTTCTGAAAGAAGCTCCCTTATACCGCTTCTTTTTCCAGCCTCCGCCAGATTTCTCCCGTGAGCAGAACAAATCACACAAATTCCTGAATATAGCGCCTGCATAACGGCATCAGCATCCTCGGACGTCCCTATTTCATCTGTAATTACCACATCCGGATTCATGGCTCTTATCATCGCAAAAATCCCTTCTGCCTTAGGACAGTTGTCCATAACGAATGAAAGGCTTCCCACATCATTCTCAGGAATTCCTTCAAAGCAGGCGGCAATTTCGCCCCTCTCATCTGCGATTGCCACCTTTTTCATAAAGTGTGGGCTTCCCAGCTTTCTTGCAATGTCACGAAGCAATGTGGTTTTTCCACATCCTGGAGGCGAAACTATGAGGGTATTTAAAATATTCCCGTCATTGTAAATATGAGGAAATACGCTGTCTGATGCCCCAATAAATTCCTTTGCAATTCTTATATTTACGGCGGAAAAATCCGCTATATATTTAATTTTTCCGTTTTCTTCAATGCATCTCCCCGTTATGCCCGCACGATGCCCTCCCCTAAGTGGAATAAATCCTTTTTTTATGTGCTCCTGGTTTGAATATACTGAGTTTTCGCAAAGAAGAGTCACTATTTCAGAAAGCTCCTCTTTTGAAAAAAACGCAGCTTTTTCGTATTCTGCGGTCTCGCCGTTTTCTCCGAGGAAATAAAGTCCGCTTTTTTTAAGAACACACAAAGCGCCTTTTGCCTTAAGCCTTATTTCCTCTGTACGTTCCGGTGACGCCAAATCCGAAAGCATGATTTTTTTAAGCCTTTCGGGAAAATAGTTGTTGGCTAAAAACTTAAGTCCTTTGTCCATTGAATCTCCGCCTTTATCTTAGTCTTAACTCATTATATTAGCATGTCCCCATTATTAGAACAAAAAAGAGCTGTGAAAATTCACAGCCCCAATCCTCTTTTGATTTTTTCTTATGTACGCAGATGGCTTTTTATTTTATCTTAAATGCTTTCTTAAGTATTGCACCCACAAATTTTGACGGTTTGATAACTACTACCTTCATAAAAACCCTCCTAACATCCAAAAAAGAGTATATAGCCGAAGATAAGAATTATAACTGCTTCCATAGCGGCAATAAACCACACGGGCATAATAAATGCAAGAAGCGCTCCAAGAGCAAATGCTATGGCGCAGGTGCATAACGATGTGCCTTTTCTTCTCTTCAACTCAATCTCCCTCCTACAAAACCATATTATGTAAAAAGGGAAAATGTGTGAATAGAAAAAGCGGCTGTGAATTTCACAGCCGCAAAAAATCATTTTCTGTTTTTATCGTTTTCTCTGATTTCTACTCGTCTTACCTTCCCGCTGATGGTTTTGGGAAGCTCTGCCACGAAGTCAACAATTCTGGGATATTTGTAAGGAGCAGTTCTCTTCTTTACATATTCCTGAATTTCCTTCTTAAGTTCGTCAGAGCCTTCCTTGCCCTTTACCAGAACGATTGTAGCCTTTACAATCTGACCTCTGATTTCGTCGGGTACTGCGGTGATTGCACATTCAAGAACATAGGGAAGCTCCATGATTACGCTTTCGATTTCGAAGGGTCCGATTCTGTAGCCGGAGGACTTTATAACGTCGTCGATTCTGCCCACATAGAAGAAGTAGCCTTCCTCGTCGCGTGTTGCCTGGTCGCCTGTATGATAGTAGCCGTCGTGCCAAGCTTCCTTTGTCTTAGCTTCATCAAGATAATAGCCCTTGAAGAGTCCTGCGGGAACCTCTTCACTTGTTCTGATGCAGATTTCACCTGCTTCACCGGGTGCACATTCCTTGCCGTC
>JAZSAR010000127.1:0-6480 GCA_045601965.1 Clostridia bacterium | reverse complement strand
CTTTATGAGGAGCTTAACAGCGCAATTCGCTTTGCGGGACAGGTTTATTCTTCTGCAGTTTCCGAGAAAAAGTTTACAATGAATGTTGCCAGCGATATTCTGTTTACAGACGGCGGAGATAAGAAATTTTATTTCGATTATTATCACGAGGGAACGCCTGTAAGTACTGATATTTCGGACGAGAGCACTGATATGGTTCACGCGGCGGAAATTACGGTTTCCGACGGAAAGATTGTAAACTTTAAAATGCTCATAAGAGAATATGAAAAAACGAGCCGTATGCGTGAAACAATGAATATTTACGGCGCCATTGACTCTGTGGCGGCAGCATACAGCGAAAGTGAAGAGCCTGTCAAGATTGATGATATGTTCCTTTCCTACAAAGAGGATGGTGCGAGTGAAATACTTATGCCCGTATGGATAGGCTATGCTGAAGGAAAGAGGATAGTTATCTCGGAATAATCCTTTAAGGAGGCTTTTATGAACTGGTCAAAAATAAAAACAGTGCTCATCTTTTTGTTTCTTGCAATTGATATATTTCTTGTTATCTGGAATATTTTTCTGCGTCAGGAAAGTAAAATTGTAGATGAAGCGGTAATTGCCAATACAAAAGAGCTTCTTTCGGAGAGGGGCATAAACATTCCGGAGGGTACCATTGATGATGATATTCCTGATATAAACCGGGTGGTTGTAAGAAACGCTCTGGCAAATGAAGCGGAGTTTATCGGAAATATTCTGAAAAAGAATTATGAAAAAAACGGTAACGTTTTTTCGTCGGGCAATTGTTCGGTGGAAATAAAGGGAGACAGCTTTAAAATAACGGAAAAAATAAAAATTAAAAACATATCCGATGCTGAAAAATGGCTTGCCGGAAAGGGTATAAAGCTTGAGGATACGGTAAAGGCGGAATACAGAGGAGAATATATTTTCAAATCAATGTATAAGGGGCATGAGGTCTTCGGTAGCAGTATTTCCGTAAAAATGGAAGAGGAAGAAGCCACTGCTTACGGAAAGCTTTACTATGTGGTGGAAAATTCCGAAACGGAAACCCGCCTGATTCATGCAACGGCGGTTTTGCCTAAGCTTATCCGTGAGGGCATAGCAAACTGTACGGTTTCATCGGTAACGCTTGGATATATGGCGGTTACCGACGGCAGTAAATTCACGGAAGCCAACGCAAATCCGGCGTACAAAATTCTGCTTTCCGACGGCAGAGAAATTTTTTACAATGCGACAAAATAATGTTTACAAAATAAAGTAATTGTGGTATTATAAATGCTGCAGTTACTTTTAATATGTGCCCGTAGCTCAGTTGGATAGAGCAATAGCCTCCGACGCTATGTGCCGTGCGTTCGAATCGCATCGGGCATACCAAAAAAGAGAGTGCCGCCCTTTTGGGGGGGTGCTCTCTTTTTTTGGCGTTTTCAATGTGGCGATTCGAACTTGTCATAGGAAAAAATTCCCTTCGGGCAATTTTTTCCGAAGCTTTTGCATTGCGGAAGCAATGCGAAAGTCGAATCGCATCGGTACGCTGCCGTTTGGCTCATCGGCTTTTCACAAACAAAAACCGACAGACTCCGCGTTCTGTCGGTTTTGGTGCTGTCAATCCATCGGCTTGTCATCTGAGATAACTCCGCGTTCTTTGAAAAGAAGAGTTATGCACCAGATGCCGGCAAGTCCCACAAGCGAATAAATTATTCTGCTCATAAGTGAAAACTGACCGCCGAAAAGCATTGCTACAAGGTCAATCTGGAGAAGTCCGATAGAGCCCCAGTTTATGGCGCCCACAATAACCAGCACCAATGCAATTATGTCCGCTATCATCATATTAATCACTCCTTACAGAGTTAAGTATAACCGGCGGACATATAAATTATGCATCACACATTAAAAATTATTTGTGCAACGTTGAAATATATAAGTAAAGAAAGTGAATCCACTATTGTGGTGATAAAGGGCGATGCCATAATAGCAGGGTCAAAGCCCAGCTTTTTTGCGCCTATGGGAAGCAGGCATCCTATGGATTTTGCAAAAATTACGGTGATTAAAAGGCTTATGCTTACGGCAAGTGCCATGTCAACAACAAGGCTTAAGGCAAATTCGCCGCCGCCGAAATAATATTTCATAATGAAAATTCTCAAAAAATTGACAACGGCAAGGGAAACGCCGCAAAGAAGGGAAATTCTAATCTCTTTAAACCACGCCTTTAATACATCAAACCCCTTAAGTTCTCCAAGAGCAAGACAGCGGATAACAAGAATTGAGGTCTGAGAACCGCAGTTACCGCCGGTATTCATCAGCATAGGAATAAAGCCGATAAGAAAACCTAAGGATGATAATTTCGATTCAAATGAATCAATAATCGCACCGGTAATTGCGGCGGAAAGCATAAGTATCATAAGCCAGGGGATTCTGTTTGCAAAGTGACGGAACACGCCTGTTTTAAGGTAGGAATCCTCCGAAGGCGTAACAGCCGCCATAATTTCAAAGTCCTCTGTTGTCTCTTCTTCGATAACGGTTACGGCATCGTCAACGGTGATGATGCCGACGATTCTCGTCTCTGTATCAACCACGGGCATGGCAAGTAAGCCGTATTTTGTAAACATTGCGGCAACTTCTTCCTTGTCGTCGCCTGTGTGGCAGAACACCACTCTCTCATCCATGATGTCACCGATTAATGTGTCCTCGTTCGCAAGGATAATGTCCTTAAGGGAAAGTGTGCCTATTAAAACTCTGTCCTTTTCCGTAACATAAAATGTGGAAATATCTTCAACCGAGTCGCCGAAACGCCTTATGTGAACAAGGGCGCCCTTAACTGTCATTTCCCTTTTCAGGTCGATAAATTCCGTGTTCATTAAGCTTCCCGCCGAATCCTCCGGATAGCGGAGAAGCTTATTTATCTCCCTGCGGGTTTCGGGATCTGTATGCTTTAAGATTCGGTTTACCATATTTGCAGGCATTTCTTCAAGCAGATCCACCGTATCATCCACGAAAAGCTCGTTTAAAATATTGTGAAGCTCTCTGTCCGTAATGGCAGAAATTACACTTTCCTGCAAATCCGAGTCCATGGAGGCAAAAATTTCCGCCGCAGGCTCTTTTGGGATAATTCGGAAAATTTTGACCGCATCTTCTTCCTTTAATTCAGCAAGAATTTCTGCAATATCAACCTCGTTATACTCTCTTAAAATTTCTTTTATTTCTGAAATTTTTCTTTCTGCAAGAAGAGAGGATAAGGTTTCTATGATTTCTGTTTCAAACATAAAAAAACCGCCTTTCCGCACAGGCGAAAAAGCGTAACAAAAGGAGACAGGGGGGATTACCTGCCGTTTTCGGACGCTAACCAACCGTGCGATATTTTATTGAAAATACATAATCGACTACTGTCCGCGTCCATGAAAACACCTCCATTTTTTATTAATTTCATTATAGCACTCAGAGTTTGATTAGTCAATAATGATATTTTACACAAAAATAGCGGAAAATATGCTTGTTTTACTTGACTAAAACGCTATTTTAATATAAAATAATATAGATATAGTATATTTTGAGAGGAGCGCTTAACGTGTTCGCAGATAAGGCGGAAATTTTAATAAAAGCAGGTAATGGCGGAAACGGACTTGTGTCCTTCAGACGTGAAATTTATGTGCCTGCCGGCGGACCCGACGGCGGTGACGGCGGCAAGGGCGGCGACATTGTTTTTGTAATAGATCCCGAGGTTAATACTTTGGCGGATTTTAAATTCAAAAGAAAATATTTTGCGGAAAACGGCGAAGACGGGAAGGCAAAAAAATGCTTCGGTAAAAGCGGAGCTGACCTTTTAATCGGCGTTCCCGAAGGAACACTCGTCCGTGATAAAGAAACAGGCAAAATTCTTGCCGATATGACAGGCGAAAATAAAAGAGTAGTTGTGGCAAAGGGCGGAAACGGCGGCTTTGGCAATCAGCATTTTGCAACTCCGGTGCGTCAGGCACCCCAGTTTGCAAAAAGCGGAATAAAAACCAAGGAGCAGACCGTAACGCTGGAGCTTAAAATGATAGCGGATGTTGGTCTTGTTGGATTTCCAAATGTTGGTAAAAGCACAATTTTATCCTGCGTAACAAAGGCACAGCCCAAAATTGCAAACTATCACTTTACCACACTTCAGCCAAATTTAGGCGTTGTGTTTATGGGTGAGGGAAGAAGCTTTGTTTTAGCCGACATCCCCGGCATAATTGAGGGTGCGTCCGAAGGCCTCGGCCTCGGCCACGACTTTTTGCGCCACATTGAAAGAACGAGAATAATAATTCACGTTGTGGATGTGTCGGGAAGCGAAGGAAGAAACCCCATAGAGGATTTTGAAAAAATAAACGAGGAGCTTCTGGCATATAATGCCAATCTTGCCGCACTTCCCCAGGTTGTGGCGGCAAATAAATCGGACATTGTGTATGACGAGGAAATGAAGGATGAATTTCTTAACTATCTTAAGGAGCGTGACATTCCCTGCTTCTTAATTTCCGCGGCAACCCATCAGGGCTTAACTCCACTTCTTAATTATGTGGAAGGTCAGCTTAAAACTCTGCCTCCCATACCCGTGTTTGAAACGGAAATCGCCTACGACCTTGAAACTGAAACATCGGACGAGTTTGAAATCACCTTTGAAGACGGAGTTTACTATGTGGACGGGCCCTTTGTTGAAAGGTTAGTCGGCAGCGTAAACTTTGAAAACGACGAATCCGTGGCATATTTCCAGAGGACTCTGCGTAAGCGCGGCATAATCGATGCTTTGGTTGAAGCAGGCTGCCGCGAGGGTGACACGGTTTGCGTAATTGATATTGAATTTGAATATAAGGACTGATTTTTTTGTTAACAAGTAAAGAGAGAGCCTATTTAAGAGGCGAAGCAAATAAAATTCCCGCAATTTACCAGATTGGTAAGGGCGGTATCACCGATGCTCTTTGCAAGAGCCTATCTGAAGCTTTGGAAGCAAACGAGCTTATTAAGGTGAAAATTCTTGAAAACGCTGACCTTCCTACAAAAAGTGCGGCAGTAACCGTTGCGGCGGCAACGGCTTCCAACATCGTTCAGTGCATAGGAAGAGTTTTCGTGCTTTTCCGTCCCCACAGGGAAAAGGAAAAGAGGAAATATCTTAAATGAGAAAAATCGCACTTTTCGGCGGAAGCTTTGACCCCATCCATAAGGGGCACGTGGAAATTGCAAAAGAGGCGGTAAAAGCCCTCTGCCTTGATGAGGTTATATTTATCCCGTCGGGCATAAGTCCTCATAAAACGGGGCTTTCGGCATCGAATGAAGACCGCTATAATATGGTATGCCTTGCCTTGGAGGGCGAAGAAAAGCTTTCCGCATCGGACTTTGAAATTAAAAAAGAGACAAAGTGCTACAGCTTTGAAACCGTAAAGGAATTTAAAAAGCTTTATCCTTCCGATGAGCTTTACTTCATCATCGGAGACGACCAGTATGAAAAGTTTACCACCTGGTATAAGTGGGAGGAGCTTCTTAAAATGTGCCGCTTTGTTGTTTTCACAAGGGGCGGGGGAGAAATTAAGCCTCCTTTTACGGAAATAAAAATTCCGCCCATCGAAATTTCTTCAACGGAAATACGGGAAAAAATAAAAAACGGCGAGGGTGCAGGCATTAAGCTTTCTGAAAAGGTACTTGCCTATATAAAGGAAAACGGGCTTTATGGGGCAGGGTACGGCGAAATAATAAAAAAGCTTAAGGGAACACTAAAGGAATCAAGATTCCGTCACACCCTTGGCGTTGCGGATACCGCAGTCGCCCTTGCAAAGCACTACGGGGCAGATACCGATAAGGCGTATCTTGCAGGACTGCTTCACGATTCGGCGAAAAATTATACGGAGGATGAGCTTTTTGCTCTTTGCGATAAGTATAATATTCCTTTGTCGGAGGACGACAGAAAGGCTCCTCCGATAATCCACTCCTATGTGGGAGCATTCCTTGCAAAAGAAGAATACGGCATAAAGGACAGTGAAATTCTTGTTGCCATATACAACCACTCAACGGGATGCGAAAATATGTCGCTGCTTTCAAAGATTATATTTGTTGCCGATATGACAGAGCCGGGGCGAAAGGATTTCCCGGGGCTTTCCGAAATAAGGAAGCTTATGTATGAGGACCTTGATAAGGCACTTGTTGCCTCAATGGATGCAAATATTTCATATACAAAAATGAAAGGTGCTTTCCTGCATCCCGATACCCTTAAAGCAAGAGACTTCATTTTAGCGAAAGGAAAAAACTGATGGAAACCAAGGAAAAAACAGCTTTAATAAAAAGTATACTTGAAGATAAAAAAGGAATAGATGTAACGGTGATGGACCTTACTGATATTTCAAATGTAACCGACGCCTTTGTGATTGCGTCGGGCACATCTGTCTCCCACATAAAGGCACTTTCGGATTATGTGGAAGAGGGATTGGGAGAAAAGGGAATTGATCCCCTGCGTGTTGAAGGCTATAACAGCGC
>JAZSAR010000126.1:0-2679 GCA_045601965.1 Clostridia bacterium | reverse complement strand
CTTAAATCTCAAGAAACGCCCCATATATGAGGATGTATTGACACTTACTGATTTCACTTCCTTTGTATCAAGAAAGTATTTAATAGACGATAACAAAGGTCCTTATAACGAATATTTTTCTTCGGGCGAAATCAAGAAAGGGCTTTACGAATGGGACAGCGATTTTTCAGGAGAAGTTACCTACGAAATAACACTTCCCTCACTTAAGGAAGGCGAATATGCCCTTTCACTCGGCGATGTTCGGTGCGTTGCAAAAATTTATATTAACGGCGAAAAGCGAGCAGAGGCGGTTATGCCTCCCTATGAAAAGGGTATCGGTTTCTTAAAGGGCGGCGAAAAATTAAAAATTGTGGTTGCCAACACCGCCGCAAATGTCACAAGAAAAGCCCCCTACTTCGACTTAACCCCCATTGCAGACGTAGGCCCCTACCACGCCAACATGAAAAAAGCTGAGGCAAAAGCGCAAAACGGAGGCCTTGTGGGGCCCGTAATTCTTGAAAGGATGATTTAAATGGATTTTAAAAACATTCCCGTAACTTATTATCCTGCATATACATGGCTCTGGAATACTACCGTTACCGACGAGGAAACAAAAAGGCAGATTGACGAAATGTATGATGCCGGAATCCGCGCATTTTACGCTCTTGCAGAGCCTGAAAATTTCCTTCCTGCCAGAAGAAAAACCTTTTTATCCCCCGAGTATATGTCCCCCGAATATATTGAGAGAGTTCATTACGCATCAAGCTATGCAAAGGAAAAAGGAATGCACACCTGGCTTTACAACGAGGGAGGTTTTCCCTCCGGTATGGTATGCGGTCAGATAAGAAAAATGCGCCCCGACCTTGCAAGAATAGATTTTGTAAAGAATGTCATCTCACTTCCCAGGGGCACTGCTTATAAAAAGAGCGACGGTGCTTTAGCCGGCTTTATTAAAGATAAGTATGTAAAAGAAGGAGAAGTCTTCTCTTATGATACCGAAATTACAGAGTATACTCCTGCTCCGTCAAATAACTGGGTTACACACGTAAGAACCGATAATGCAAGGCCGGAAAACACAAAGCTTTTCCTTGAGCTTACCCACGAAAAATGGAAGAAACGCTTTGGCGATTCCTTCGGAAGTGATGTTAATATTATGTTCGATGACGAAGCGGATATGGGAGACTGGACAAAGGATTTTGATAAGATTTTCTACGAGGAATACGGCTATGACTTTATCCCTTTCATTGCAACAAGCATAAGAAGCGGACTTACTCCCGAAACAAAGGAAGCAATGAAGGCAAGAAGCGATTATAATATGCTTTGTGCAAAGCTTTTGCACGAAAACTATTTTCTTCCTATGAAAAAGTGGCTTAATGAAAACAATATGCTCTCAGCAGGACACTTGGGCGGTGACAGCCGTTCGGAAATTCCTTTGCTCCGTATGGGTAATGCCTTAAGGCTTTTAAGAACTTATGATATTCCCGGCGTTGACGTAATATGGAGTCAGATTACCTATCCTTCCGAAAACGGAAAAAGCTGTTTTGAAGGCTATGAATTTTTCCCTGCCTTGGCATCAAGTGCTGCAAGACACACCGGACATTCTTTAGCTGTAAGCGAATGCTTTGCCGTGTATGGCGCTCACATAACAAATGAGGAAATGCGCTATATCGTAAACTATCAGGCAGTACTCGGAATTTCACTTTTTAATTTTATGGTAATATCCTATGACCGAAAAAATGCCATGAGTCTTCAGTATCGCCCAAGCTTTATCGGAGAAAATCCTTCAATGGACTCACTTTCAACCATAAATAACTACACCGCACGCCTTTCATATATCCTTCAGAATTCAAAGGCGGATATTAAAACTGCACTTTATTTCCCACAGCGTTCTATAGGTGGAAGCGGAGTAGTCGGAAATGCTTCTATGAAGTCTTTCGAGGATTTAGGTCATATGCTGATGGCAAAAGGCGTTTCATTTGACTTAATTGACGAAGAATTTGTTGAAACTGCGAAGGTTTCAGACGGTGCTTTGGTTGGCGAATATGTAACATACGAAAATGTTTTCGTTCCCGAAGGTGAACTTGAGCCTGAAGAAGTTATAAAAAAGCTTTCTTTAGTAAAATCCGAATTTACACCCGTTGCGATGAGAGAAAATGTAAAAACCAATGTCCGCCATCTTTTCTTTGATGACGGAAACGAGGCATATTTCATTGTCAACACAGCAGGTGACACAGTTAACGAAAAAATAAAGATAAAGACTGATAAAAACCCTTCAGTAATTGACCTTAATACGGGTGAGCTTTATGAAATTCCCTTTGAAAGAGAAGGCGAATTCATTACAATCACGCCCACTCTTTTACGCGGTGAGGCACTTATGCTTTATCTTACAAAGGATCTCTTAAATCTCAAGAAACGCCCCATATATGAGGATGTATTGACACTTACTGATTTCACTTCCTTTGTATCAAGAAAGTATTTAATAGATGATAACAAAGGTCCATACAACGAATATTTCACTTCGGGCGAATTTAAACAGGGACTTTATGAATGGGACAGCGATTTTTCAGGCGAAGTAACCTATGAAATAACACTTCCCTCACTTAAGGAAGGCGAATATGCCCTTTCACTCGGCGATGTTCGGTGCGTTGCAAAAATTTATATTAACGGCGAAAAGCGAGCAGAGGCGGTTATGCCTCCCTA
>JAZSAR010000125.1:0-3790 GCA_045601965.1 Clostridia bacterium | reverse complement strand
CCTGCAAATTCAACATATTCATAGCCCATTTCGGCAACCTTTTTAAGTGTGCCTTCAAAATCTGCTGACATATCATCTCTTACGGAGTAGAGCTGAAGTCCTACATTAAACTTTTTCATTTTGCACCAACCTTATATTTCGGGAATTACAACTTCGATTTCGTGACCGATTTCAGCAGACTTCACGATACCGTCGATAATAGCCTGGTTGTAGAGAATCTGGCTTGTGGGAACGGGAGCAGTGCCGTTTGTCTTAACAGCATCCAGGAAAGAACGGATCTTCTTATAGAAGCATCCAACGCTGTCCTTAAGAATCGGAATTTCTGTGAATGTGGGCTCGCCTGCAACGTCGTGATAAATTTTCATAGGTCCGCCAACAGAGCCGTTCCAGCATTCGGTTGAAGGAATGCGGAGTGATCCCTTTGTACCCATAATGATTGTGTCACCGGGGGTGTCAAGGTGCATATCCCATGCAATTCTGAAGTCAAGAACTATTCCGCCTTCAAGACGAATGAAGCCTGCGCCAAAGTCATCAACAGAGAACTTTTTAGCATATTCTGCGGGACGTCCGCTTCTTGTATAGGTGATTTCCTGCTTACCGAAGAAATCGCTCTTGAAGCCGGAAACGGTTAAGGGCTTGGGATAGCCGATTGCATTTAATACCATGTCAAGTGAGTAGCATCCGATATCACCGAGAGCACCTACACCTGCAGTTTCATCCTCAATGAAGGGTGTGCCGTAGGGTGTGGGAATACCGTGTGGGCGTCCTCCGCCTGTCTGGATGTAGTAAATCTGTCCAAGCTCGCCGGATTCAACGATCTTCTTGATCATCTGCATATTGGGATCAAGTCTGGGCTGGAAGCCGATGGAAATAATCTTTCCGCTTTCCTTTTCAGCCTTGCAAACTTCAACAGCTTCATCAAGTGTAACTGTGAAGGGCTTTTCAAGAAGTACGTTTACGCCTTTCTTAAGTGAATAAATAGCGCACTCTGCATGTGTTCTGTTGTATGTACAAATGGAAACTGCATCAAGATCGGGCTCTGCATCAAGCATTTCCTTGTGAGAGAGATAGCAACGAACGTTTTCTACGCCGTGCTTCTTAAAGAAAGCCTCTGCCTTTCCGGGAACAAGGTCAGCACCTGCAACGATTTCAACGTCGGGCATTTTCTTGTACTCAACAATGTGAGCATCTGCAATCCAACCTGTACCGATAATACCTACCTTAAGCTTGCGGCCGTCTGTAACCGCAGTGTCTTCTGCTTTGTTTTTGAAAGCATCCAAAATGTTATCTGCCATATCCATTCTCCTTTACACTTTTTTGCCCATAGCGGGCCTTGTTAAATTCATTATAACAGAGCATATGCAAAAAAACAAGACCGATATTGACCTTTTTTTGTACAATATTGACTTTCCCCGAATTTTTTTTCAAGGAAAGTCAGTATCACAGCCCTGAAATTATTTACCTGTATAAATAAAAGCCGTTTCCGATAATTTCGCTGCTCTCGGAAAATATTGTAAAGGCTGCACTGTCAAGCTTTTTAACCCTCTCCTCAAAGGCAGGAACTTCCTTTTCCTTAAGGGCGCAAAGAAGCATATATTTGTTTTCAAAGGTATAGCCTCCCCTTACGGAAAGAATGGTAACACCTCTCGGCGAGTGGCTTGTCAAATATCTTGCCATCTCTTCCCCTTTTTCCGTAACCACAAAAGCCATTTTTGATACATTGAGCTTTCTCATAAGCCAGTCAATTGCAAAGGTAGATATAAAAAGAGCAATTATACCGTAAAGTGTAAGATTCATTTCCTTAAATACAGCAAGTGAAAGACCTATCACAAAGGCATCCACCACTAAAAGAAGCTTTCCTATGGGCATATGGGGAATAAAATGCTGAAGAATTCTGCCAAGGATATCCGTTCCCCCGGTTGATGCCCCACCAACAAAGGTTAAGGCAATTCCAAATCCGTACAGTACTGCTCCTGCAACTGAGGCAAGGAATATATCATCCGTCAGACGCGGAAAAAGTGCAAAAACTTCCACAAGACCGGAAAGAACGCCTGCACATATTACGGTTTTTATAATAAAGCTTTTTCCGAGAATTTTTATTCCGAGGATAATTAAAATTCCGTTTATGGCAGCAAAGGAAACACCTGCGGGAATATTAAAAACATGGTATAAAATTGTAGAAAGACCCGACACGCCTCCCGATACCACCTTATTGGGAACATAACACAGCGAAATTCCCGCCGAGGTTAAAATAAGTCCCGTCAGTATAAGAAAAATATCTCTTAATGTCTTTTTCATAAAAGCCCTCTTTTCCAAAAAAATAAACGGCGTATGCCAACGCCGCTTATTATAACATTTTTTGAAAAAATCTTCAATAGCTTAAAAAATTTAAGTGTTTTTTAGTTTTTTCAAGGGTTTTTACGGTTATTTTTATTCCAATCCCTCTTTTATTCAACAATAACCGAATTTTTTTCGGACATAATTTCATTCATTTCCTCTTTTGAAGGAATTCCTTTTATGGTAAACCATATTATAAACAGGATATATGCAATAAGTCCCAGTATGGCAAGTATTCTTTTTTTCATAACCCTCTCCTTATACCACGGCGTTGATAAATCCGAAATGTGTCAGCACCGTAACCCATAAAAATACCGTCACGACTGAAATTGCCGTGCCGAACACAACCAGGTGCCCTGCCAGATGCTCATCTGCTCCCATCTGTTGTGCCATAGTATAGCTCGATACCGCCGATGGGGATGCATACATGGCAAGAAGTATGGCAAGTTCACGATCACGAAAGCCAAGCATAATGCCTGTCGTAATGAATAAAAGGGGCGAAAGTACCAGCTTTCCCGCAATTCCCCATACTATGTACGAAACATTCCCTTTAACCGATGAAAAATCAAGAGATGCCCCAAGCGCAATGAGCGCAAGAGGTGTTGCAATGGAAGCAACCGACTTTACGGCGGAATATGCCGCACCGGGAATGATCAGTCCCGCCTGCTTTAAGAAAAGCCCCAGAAAGCCACAGACAGAGCCTATTATAAGCGGATTTTTCACAATATTCAACACTATCTTTTTCGCATCAGACTTCTTACCGCCTAAGGTTTCAAGGCATATTACCGCAAGGACATTATATACCGGCACGATTATGGCAACCATGACCGCCGCCTTGCCCGAAAGTGAGCCGTCGGTAAATAAGCTTTCCGCAACAGGCACACCGAAAATAAGGAAGTTGCTTCGGAATATTCCCTGAATTAAAACTCCCACACTTTCTCTCTTTTTGCAAAACAGATTGACAAAAAGAAGAAGCAGCAAAAAGCAGCAAAGAACGCTTAATATTCCGTAGGTTATCAGTTTTTTATCAAAAACCTCCGAAAACTCCGACTCGTAAACACTTTTAAAAATGCTTACAGGGAGGAATATATCAAAAATAATTTTATTGAGTTTTTTAGCTAAAGGCGCATCCATCATATTTATTTTTCTTAAGAAAAAGCCCAATGCCAGAAGCACAAATATGGGAAAAACAAGATTAAATGCTAAAACAAAGCTATCCGTAAAAATTCCTCCTCAAACAAACGAAAGGTAAAACCTTTTGGTCTTACCTTTCAAGTATAGCACAATAATTCCGTCCCAGTCAAGTCAGTCGTATATTTTTGTATCCCAGAGCCATATTCCCTGACCTTCCGGAAGTGTAAACACCGTAACAAGACCATTTAAATATTTCTCAATCTTACGGATATTGCTTCTCCTGTTTCCGTAAAGACGGGATATATATTTTTCCTCGCAC
>JAZSAR010000124.1:0-4708 GCA_045601965.1 Clostridia bacterium | reverse complement strand
GGCAAAAATCGAAAAATTCCCGCTTACCGACGGCGAAACTATAAACGACGAATGCACCGTAAAACATAAAATAGCTCTGGCAGCAAAAGAAATACTGGCACTCACAGACGATGTTGCCATGTCCTTCATCCACTACGATGCCTTTGGCTTCGGTAATGTAAAAGCCAACCTGATAGTAGGCGAAGATGACGGTACTGTTGCAGAAGAAGAACTAAAAGCTCTGCTTTTACGCTGTCTTAAAGAAAAAGCCGATGCTCCAAGAAGAATCATATACATTATACTTTACTATATTGCAAGTTCAAAGGACACCAAAGTTCCTGTTGATTTTGATGTCATTGTGGATTTTATTGACAAGGAGCTATCCGTTCCTCCTATCGAATTTGCAGAGTGGTATTTATCCGCAAGCCTTTTCATACCGCCCTTTACCAGAAACGGACGTATTGTAAGAGAAGTGCTCACGCCCAAGGCTGACCTTTCCTCCCTTGAATCATTTTTCGAAGCTTTAAGAAATTATTTTCTCCGTCACGGCGAAGTTCTTTCCCTTGACCGTAACATGAAAAAGCTTTATAAGGAAATTGACGCCTTAAGCCTGATGCACCCTGATTACCGCACTATTACCCATAATTTCAGGAAAACATTATCAGGTATCAGCTCATCAAAGTACTCGCCCTTAAAGCGCCTTGCAAACAGAATAACCTCAGCAAGAAACTTTAAGTTCACAACGCTTTTAATTTGCATTGCTGCCATCCTTATGACCGGCTTTGCCATAGGCGGCATATTTTCAGCCAGAAATGAAGCAAGCGAAGTACTCGCCACAATAGATACCGAATCCGGCGAAAAAATATTTACCGACAGAACAGGCTGGTCAGCTTACCGTCTTAAGAAAAACGGAGAATATCTCCCTGCGGAAAAGTGCATAGACGGAAGCATTGAATCCGAAAAGCTGGAACGTGAGCGCGACGAATATATAACTGTTAAATTTTCAAATCCTTCCGGCATTGTTATTGATGGAATAAGCATTTCAGCCATCATTTCCGATGAAAAGGTGGGAATGGACGTTTATGTCTACGACGAAAACGACAAAAAGCTTTCTGTCGGCATAAGTGACTATGATATTGCAACAGGTTCTTCCCTTTACACCTTTGCAGAGCCTTTGTGTATCAAAAAAATCACTATCCATCCTAACGGCGAACAGCTTAAGGGAACGGTTATCCTTAAAGAAATAAATGCATATATTGTAAAATAAAAAAATCAGGCAAAGCCTGATTTTTTTATTTTATTTCTGTTCTTCAACTATTACTTCCACATTATCAGTACGGTTATCAAGGGAATGTTCCTTATAGAACTTTATATGTGCCTTATTTTCTTTTCCGTAAAGCTCGAAAATTTCAATGGTGTTTTCTTCCTTTAAGAGCTCGCCCGGCACATAAAGCCTTTCCTGGGGCCCGATATCCCAGTAGCGACCTAAGTTAAAGCCATTAATCCAAATCATACCCTTCTCTAAATTTTCTGCCTTGATGAAGGTATCAATTCCTGCTTCTGCCTTAAAGGTTCCCTTATAGAAGCAGGGCTTATTTTCACCCACGTTTCCGTTATACGTAACCTTTGAAATATCCTTTAAGGGAAGTGAATATATATCCCAGTTCATAAGGAGTGAAAAGTCGTGGTATTTTCTGCCCGTCTCGGAACCTATTACATCAAGATGAACACAGTCGGTAATTCCCTTATGCTCCGTAGTCATAAAGAGTCCGTAGTTTATTCTTCCCATATTTTCAACTAAAATGGAAAGCTTTGCTCCCTCTTTCGGAATTGTAAAGCGGATATCATATTCTCTGTCACGGTATGCCGTGCCTATATATTCGCCGTTTAAGTAAACCGTTGCTCTGTCACGAAGACCTTCAATGGAAAGAGCTCTTATATGCTCGTTGGTATATTCAAGGAAGGTTTCATAAAGCACAAAGCCATAGGCCTGATCAAGCTCTTCAAAGGTTCTGGTCTGGGGCGAGAATATCTTTTTAGCGGCAATATCCTCTACCGAGTCAAAAAAGCTTCCGCACTCGGTAAGGGTGATTTCACAAGGTGCCTGGGAGATATATTCATATTCGTTTCGCTCGTAAGGGATGCCTCTCTTTTCGCAAAGCACCTTTTTAAGTTCATAATATTTCTCGGTCGGTCTGCCTTCCTCACTTACGGGCGCGTCAACGTCATAGCTTGTCTCAAAGGGAACATACCTGTTCTTTGCATAGGGGGCATCTTTTCTGAATATGCCGTAGTTTGCACCGGATGAAAAACCAAAGTTTGTACCGCCGCAGAACATATAAAAGTTTACCATAAAGCCTCTGTCTAAGCTGTTTTTGTATCTCTCCGCAGCACCTTCTGGTGTCTGACGGAAAAATACACCGCCCCACTGCTGGGCACGGCCTGCCCACTGCTCACACACCATTAAAGGTCTGTCACCCTGAAATTCCTTAAGAGTTTCCCTAGCACCTTCGGGAACAGTTCCCACGTCTATACCTGTCCATATTTCCGGAACACTTCCCCATTTAAGGTGTTTCATTTCGTGTCCGTTTGCCGTATACATAGGCACATCCACTCCAAGCTCACGGAGCATATCGGCAACAGCTCTTATGTAAGATGTATCGTTTCCGAAGGAGCCGTATTCGTTTTCAACCGCAACGGCAATTATGGGGCCGCCGTTGGTTGATAAAAGAGAAATGAATTCCTTTGCCAGACGCTCGATATATTCCCTTACATGGCGCATATAGTTTTCTTCATTACAGCGAATCTGTATATTTCTGTCTTTGAGTAACCAATAAGGCAGTCCGCCTAAATCCTGCTCTCCGCACATATAGGGAGAAGGACGGAGGAGCACCTTTAAGCCCATATCTCCTGCCATACGGATAAATGCCGCAAGATCCAAATTATCCTCAAAGTGAAATTCACCTTTCTCAGGCTCGTGCATATTCCAGGGGACATAGGTCTGTACGCAGGTTAAGCCAAAGTCCTTCATAAGCTTCAAGCGTCTTTCCCAGCCGCCTTTTAAAAATCTAAAATAGTGCATATCGCCCGATGCAATATAAAACGGCTTTCCGCCAAGATAAAGCTCATTACCTTTAATTTCAAGTAACTCTTTCATCATTATACCTCCAGTTTCGTTGTTAAACTCATATTACCACAGCTTTTTTCTTATTTCAATATGAAAATATTGCGATAGTTGGACAAAGTTGCGATTTTTTTGTAATATTTTTATTGAAAATTCCTTTTATATAGCCTATAATAGCCTTGAGGTGATTAAAATGATTTTCTCAATAAATTCAAACGGAAACCTTAAGCACGAAAAAATATTAAAAGCGCGACTTTCAGAGCGTTTAGATGCAGAATTTTCCGACGGCGGTCTTTTAATTGACCTTTCCATAGATCCTTCTATAGAAAAAGCAGAAAGCTTTATTATAGAAGAAAAAGACGGCGGTTTTTACATAAAAGCATCGGACTCCCTCGGTCTTTTTTACGGCATAGGAAAGCTTTTACATTCGGGAAAATGGGAGTATGACACCTTTTCTCCCATTCCCACAAAAGGGTTGATGAGCCCCGACTGTTCATTTCGTGCAACCTATGTTGCCCGCCATTTTTACAACTTTTACGATGTTGCACCGATGGATGAAATAGAGCGCTATTTAGAGGATTTACTCCTCTGGGGGCAAAACACCGTAATTTTAACCTTAAGCACCGCAGGTGCTAAAAGCTATGACGATCCTTTATTTAAAAAGGCGTATGAAAAGATAGGAGAAATTTCTTCGGTTTCAAAAGCTCTGGGCTTGAAAATCGGTGTACTTATGGGAAACTGCCTCTTCACCGACATTCCCGAAGAAATACGTGCCCTTCCTCCTGTACAAATACGCTATCGCGGAAATTTGGGCAACAAAATATGCCCCTCGAAAAAAGGCGGTATGGAATATCTTAAATCCCACTGGAAACATCAGCTCGAAGGCTTATCACACCTTGATTATATCATTACCTGGCCCTATGACGAGGGCGGTTGTGGCTGCAGCGAATGTACTCCCTGGGGCTCAAATAAGTTCTGCGATATGACAAAGGAGCTTTATGCCCTTGCAAAAAACTATTTTCCCGATGTCAAAATGGGTATGTCCACCTGGGTTTTTGACTTTCCCGAAAGCGAAGGCGAATATGAAGGGCTTTTCCGCCGTTTGGAGAGCGATATGTCCTTTGTTTCCTTCCTTATGACAGACTCCCATCACGATTTTCCGAAATACCCGTTAGAGCATAATTGTCCCCGTCCCATAATCAATTTTCCCGAAATATCAATGTGGTCACTTTACCCCTGGGGCGGTCTCGGTGCAAATCCCCTTCCGAAGCGATTTCAGAGAATATGGGATTCGTCAAAGCACATCTTAAACGGCGGTCTTCCCTATTCTGAGGGTATTTACGAGGATATATCAAAGGTGCAGTGCCTCGGCTATTACTGGAGCAAGGATAAATCCTACCGTGAAATTTTAGCCGAATATATAAATTATGAATACTCATCAAATGTTACAGATGATTGTCTGGAGCTTATGGAAATAATTGAGGAAAACCACACCCTTATTTCAAAATGTCAGGGCCCCGTAAAGGTCGACCGCACAAAGGAATTGGCAGAGTCAATCAATTCCCGCCTTCCGGAGCGCGCAAAAAAGAGCTGGCGGTGGAGAAT
>JAZSAR010000123.1:0-7355 GCA_045601965.1 Clostridia bacterium | reverse complement strand
AGACCTTCCATATGGGAATTTTTAAGCACAAACTCACCCTTACAGTTGAATATATGAATACCGTCAGCATTGTTGGTTACAAGTCTTCCGTTACCCTCATAATTAATGTACATACTGTAGTTATCGAAGTACATATTCTTGCAGTTCATACCCATAACTCCGTAGGCCGCACCGTGGATAATTATGAAGTCTTCAATGAAAGTATCCTCCGAATTTACCACAACTACGGAGCACTTATCGCGAACTTCGTGGGTGAACAAAAGGCTGTTTTTGCCGTCGTTTGCCTCCCATCTTTCAGGGAAGTTTCCTTTCAATATGAGGTATTCCCCGTCTTCTTCAACTAAAATCTGTCTTATGGGAAGGGGCGGCTTTTCACAGGGGAATATTTCAGGGCCGAACAAACCTAAAATTATGGGATATTCTTTTACGCCGGTACTGTCATAAAGCCAAAGAAGACAATCGTTATAATTAAGCTTTTTCTCCCAGGTATCGCTTACCGCATAAAGAAATCCGTCCTCCACTCTGTACCTGAAGCCTTCGTCTATTTTTATCTTCATACGACCTTCACCGCACTCAATTACCTTGCCCTGAGTATAGAATGGTCGGTCGTAATCTATTTTAACATTTTTAATCTTTACATTTTTGCAGTTATTGATTATAAAGGGAATTATCCTTCCGTGAAAAACCAGGGTTGCCCCGTTAAAATCAAGAGTTACATTTTCTAAATTTTCCAGAAAGAATCCCACCGCCATAGGCTCGCCTTCATATTTGGTATAGGAAAAATACACTTTATCTTGGGTGTATATGCAATCTTCGTAATAAATGTCATAGCGAGCCTTATCGGCTTTATAATAGGTGTTGCCGGAAAACTTTATACCCTTTTTATAAATTGCTTCCATAGTCTTTCTCCTTTTTCAAAAAATCTTTTATTTTAAGAGGTCCGAATGCAGGAATGCTTCTTCTCCCGGTATCTGTAATATTACAGTAAAAGCTGTTGCCGAATCCATAGCATATATAACATTCGCTCAGCTTTTCAGCATCTATTTCCGTTTTAATTCTTACAGAATCTCCTTCAAGACAAAGCCTTGAAACAGCACGAAGGGGTGCACCGTCTTCCTTTTCGTGAATTGAAAATCCGGACGGTACTCCAAGGGAAGTAAGTTCCCCTTTGATGTTTTTGAAATTAACACGGATATTTGAACGAAAGGGTACAAAGTCATCTTCCACAATTTCAAAGGAATCAAAGGAGGGAGACGCCTCGCCTTTTCCTGTAATCAGATAATTCATAGCTTCTGCCGCCCTAAATCCGAGTATCTCGTGAGATTCGCTCGAAAGATGAATAAGGTCGTCCAATTCCAGATCAACAGAATAAATCGTTGTAAGATTATCTATGTAGTTTTCAAGTATTCGTTGCAATTCTCTGGTTCTGCTCCATGGAATATCGCTGTAGCACGCCACAAATTTATTTATCTGCACCTCTACAAAGGGAAGTTTTTCATCACAGAAGTCCCTTCTCATTCCCGAAACAAGCTTTTTCATATCGCTTATAAAGCTTTCTATTCCCGGTATGTCGGTCTGAGACTCACCCTGATGCCAGAAAACGCCCTTTATGTAGCTTCCGCATTCTTTAACACGGCGTTTTGCAGCACTATAGAGATTATCAACCCCATCGGGATCCCATTGCTTTAAGTTTGACCCACCGACACCGCAGGGTATAACTCCCTGAGGCACACCCTCTGTCAGCTTTCTCATTTCAAGAGCAAAATATAATCCGGGACCCACTCCGTCAGTTTGCACCTTTGGGAATTCTTCTCCCCAAGGAGATTTTTTTCTATAGTTTCTGTAAGGAGCCCTTATGCATTCATCTATAGATTCCCAAAGCTGGTGAAGCTGTGTTTTTGCCGCACCCCAGCTTTCGTTCATATAGTAGGCGCGGACATCTGCAAGGGGATTTTCATCGTAGAGCTTATATTTTCCTCTGTGTTTTCCTGCCCCTTCCATATTGGACTGACCTGCTAAAAGCCATAAATCTCCCACATAGATATCAGAAAGTGTTAAGCTTTCCTTATCGTCCGATATAATTATTTCATAAGGTCCACCTATGGGGATGCCGGAAAGGATATAAGCATTTTCATTAATCTTTTCAAATTTCCCCAAAGAAGTTTTTATTTCTCCAAAAGCTTCTGCCCCAAAAATGCACTTGCAAAAACCATTTTCATCTCTTTGCAAAACCGCACCGTTTAAAAGTCCGTAATTAATCTTCATAATTAAAACTCCCCGAAAGTAATAATAAGAGGATAGTCCTTGACAGGAATATTGGTGAACTTAAAAAGTCCGTTTCCCTTATCCTGCATGATTTTTTCACCGATTTCGTAAATTGAGCCGTCCATAGGGTCAATAAGTCTTACTTCTCCCGAAACTCCCGAAAGTTCAAATGTACCACTTCCTTCAAAGCCGTGGCAGGTTACAAGATTTGTAGAATTCCAGTAGCAAAAAGCCTTTGCTCCGTTTTCTTTTGAAAGACCGCCTGAAATTATTTCCTTTGTAGGGGTATCAAAACCATCTATTCTTATTGACCTTCCCGGTGTGAATATGGAAGGAATGTATGCAGGTGTTATTTTCCCGTTAAAGAGTGCACAAAGATTTCGGAATGCATAATAGGATGGCTTTTCATAATAATCGCCAACCAAAGTTCCCGTTTTGCTGTCAAATTCCGCACCGAGCAGACCGAAATATCCGCAGGTAGTTATAGGCCCATCTGCTTTTGCATCAAGGTTTTCTGCCATATCAACGGCTGAAAATACCGATGTAAACAAAACTCCCGACATTATTTCCCCCACAATGTGACGAAGAAGATATTTTGTCTGCATATCGGGGTTTGTCCTTACCCAGTTAAGAGCACCGTTTCCTCCGCTTTTGGATTGAGACCCCATCTCCCCCTGAATAACATCTATGTCCTTACCATAGCTTTCAGCCAATGCCTTTATAGCCTTTGCTTTCTGCATGGAAGTGCTTTCGTCATAATTATAGGAGTGATATGTAACCCCGTCTGTAACCTTCAATATTCCCGATGCAAATTCTTCATTGAAAGCAGACAAGGAATCCTCATAGTGCGAGCCTGTCAAAACTTTGGCTGATTCGTCATTTTCTTTTATAACCTTACCTGTCTTTACAGCAAACTCCGTATATTCCAAAGGATTTGGATGTGGTCTCCAGGTCCATCCCCCTTCAGGCTCGTTCCATATTTCGTAGTACTCTATTCTTCCTTTAAAGTGTCGTGCGGTTTCACCCACATAACGAAGCCACGCATCATATGCTTTTTTAGTTCTTATGGGAGGGCAACCAACGGCACCGTAATATTCTTTTGCCAGATCGTCATACAAGGAGTTCCCATAGCAAAGGCAAAGCCAGGGTTTAAGACCACGGGAAATAAGGTTATCCACCTGACTGTCAAGCCAGGAAAAATCATAAACGCCCTCTTTTTTCTCTGTCTTTTGCCATCCCGACTGTATTCTTATCCATTTGACGCCAAGGGATGCCACTTTATCATATACTTTTTCGGGATCGAAGGCATCACGGTCAAGCTTTTCCATTCCAAGGCCCATAGGTGACTCTGATACCTCTATTGATGAAACGCATCTAAGTGTTCCGAGCTTTTTTAATCTTTCCATTTTCCCACTTCCTGCCATTATATTTTTATAATATTTCTCTTTCCTCTTGACTTTTACGAATAAAGGTGTTATACCCTAATTATAAAGCTTTGCCAAAATTTATTCAATATAAAATAAAACTTTATTTTTATAAAATCTTACGATTAGGTTTAAGGAGGACATTATGTCAAGCGAATTAATATTACCCGAACTCTTAATGTGCGGATATTACGACAGCAGTCTTTTTTCTTCCGCAAAAGTAACGCCCAAGCGGAGGTGCACCATGGTTGAGGTAGAGCATTTTTTAGAAGATGGAAAAAATATTTTCTTAAACAATGAGGCTTTTCCCATACGAAAAAACCATGTTTTCCTTTCTTTACCCGGAGATGTCAGAAACAGCGAACTTCCTTTCAAAACAAAATATATTAAGTTTATGGCAGAAGGAAAGATTATAGAAACGCTTTCTTCTGTTCCCCGATATTTTAATATGAATCGCTCTTTTGAGATTTTGTCCTTACTTGATGAAATAATAACTCTTCACGCCTCAAAGGATGATAACGAAATTCTGCTTCAGGGAAAGCTTTTAACCTACATATCCTTGTTGATTGAAGAAGCAATGAACTCTCAGAAAACGCAATCCTATAAACGTGCAATTACCGCTCAGGCTCAAAGCTTTATAAAGAACAATTGCAGCAGGCAGATAAAGCTTTCCGATATTGCCAGAGAAGTAAATTTAAGTCCTAACTATTTCCACACCATTTTCACGGAAGTTTGCAGAATTACTCCCCGTGAATATTTAACCGAGTGCCGTGTAAGTATGGTTAAAAACCTTTTAATTACAACTAACCTTCCCCTATCTGAAATTGCGGAGCGCTCCGGATTTAAGACCCAGCAATATATGACATCAATTTTTAAGTCCGAAGAAAATTTTTCTCCTGCACAATTCAGAAAGCAACACCAGAATGAATATTTAAAATAAAAAACCTCGGTGTATTACACCGAGGTTTTTTGCCTTTAAGGCTTAAATTACATATTGTTAAGGTTTGCTTCAAGCTTATCAAGTTCTGCCTTGATTGCAGCGGGAAGCTTGTCGCCGAACTGAGCGAAATATGCCTTGATACCTGTAGCGGGATCTTCAACATCGTCGATCCAGTTCTGCTTGTCGATTGCAAGAAGCTCAGCGAGCTTTTCTTCGGAAATGCCAAGACCTTCAACGTCGAGGTCCTTGATTTCGGGAACATAACCGATAGCTGTTTCCTTAGCGCCAACCTTGCCTTCGCAACGGTCAAGTATCCAGAGAAGAACTCTCATGTTGTCACCAAATCCGGGCCACATGAAGTCGTCGTTCTCATCCTTACGGAACCAGTTAACGTGGAAGATTTCGGGAGCCTTGTCGCCAAGCTTTTCACCCATTTCAAGCCAGTGATTCCAGTAATCAGCCATATTGTAGCCAACGAAGGGCTTCATAGCCATGGGGTCACGGCGAACTACACCAACTGCACCTGCAGCAGCTGCAGTTGTTTCGGATGCCATTGTAGCACCAACGAAGGTTCCGTGTGTCCAGTCTCTTGACTGATATACTAACGGTGCACACTTAGCACGACGGCCGCCGAATACGATAGCGGAAATCGGAACACCTTCGGGATTTTCAAATTCAGGTGAAATGCAGGGGCAGTTTACTGCGGGAGCTGTGAAACGTGAGTTGGGATGAGCAAGCTTGTTGCCGTCAGCAGTAAATTCCTTACCGTTAACCTTAGCGCCCTTCCACTCTGTTGCATTTTCGGGAGGATTCTTGTCGAGACCTTCCCACCAAACTGTCATATCGTCATTATTGATTGCAACGTTTGTGAAGATTGTGTTCTTCTTTGTTGCAGCAAGAGCGTTGAAGTTTGTCTTTTCGCTGGTACCGGGAGCAACACCGAAGAAACCTGCTTCGGGGTTGGTTGCATAGAGTCTTCCGTCCTTACCGATTCTGAGCCATGCAATATCGTCACCAACTGTCCAAACCTTGTAGCCCTTCTCCTGTAAATACTCGGGAGGAATTAACATTGCAAGGTTTGTCTTACCGCAGGCAGAGGGGAATGCAGCACAGATGTACTTAACCTCTCCCTTGGGATTTTCAAGACCTAAGATAAGCATATGTTCTGCCATCCAGCCTTCCTGCATACCAAGATAGGATGCAATACGAAGAGCGAAGCACTTCTTACCTAAGAGTACGTTTCCGCCGTAAGCAGAGTTGATAGACCAGATTGTCTTATCCTGGGGGAACTGAACGATGTATCTGTCATCGGGATTTACGTCTTTCTTTGCGTGTAAGCACTTAACGAAATCGTCGCTGTCACCGAGAGAATCCATAACAGCCTTACCGATTCTTGTCATAATAGCCATATTTAATACAACATAGATACTGTCTGTAAGCTCAACACCGATTTTTGAGAAGGGAGAGCCAACAGGACCCATGGAGTAAGGAATAACATACATTGTTCTTCCAACCATAGAGCCGTCGTAAAGCTTAGAAAGCTTTGCGTACATTTCTTTAGGATCCATCCAGTTGTTGATGGGGCCTGCTTCTTCTTTGGTGGGTGTGCAGATAAAGGTTCTGTCCTCTACTCTTGCAACGTCGTTTTCTGCAGTTCTGTGATAGTAGCATCCGGGAAGAAGCTCTTCATTAAGCTTAATCATTTCACCGGTTGATACAGCTTCCTTGCGAAGCTCTTCAAGCTGTGCTTCGGATCCGTCGATCCAAACGATTTCTGCCGGCTTAGTCATAGCTGCCATTTCATCAAGCCAAGCTAAAACTGCCTTGTTGTTTGTTAATGCCATAACAAATCTCCTTTCAAAATTAACCTTTGGTTATTATATACCTTCTTAAAAACAATTATAAATCGATTTTCTCCCATTATAATTATTGTTTTAATTATACTATAAAACATTTAATAAATCAATGTTTTTTTTCATAAAAATTACTTTTTGTGAAAAATTTACCATTAGGTGAAAAAACACCGCTTACCCCCGCTTTCTTTTGTATATTTGCACAACGCCGCACAACAAAAGCTCTCTTTGACTTATTCTACTGATTAATTGACGTTTAATCCTATTTTATTGACACACCCTTCTGCTTTTGGTATACTTAAGCAGAAGGGTGTGATTCTATGGATATAGCATATCAAAAAAGCATCAATGTAAAATATGATGCAGATGTTTTTATAGCAGGTGCAGGGCCATCAGGCTTTGCGGCGGCAGTCAGCGCCGCAAGATGCGGAATGAAGGTCATTCTTTCAGAGCAGTCGGGCGTAATCGGCGGAAGCAGTATGCTTTCGGGCGTTCCAGAGCTTATGAATTTTGATGACGGGGTAAACTTTCTTTCAAAAGGTATAGGGAGAGAAGTTTATGACCGATTAGGCTATCCCCACTCCTATAACCGTTCCTGGCACAATGTAAGGCCCGAAGAATTAAAGCTGATATACGATGATCTTACCTTATCATCAGGGGTTAAGGTACTTTTCTATACGCATCTTACCGATGTCATAAAAGAAGGCGATAAAATAACCCATGCTGTTTTATCCTCCCCCGAAGGCAGCTTTGCGGTAAGCGCAAAGGTATTTATCGATTGCACCGGGCAGGGGTTTTTGTCCTTCCTTGCAGGAGCATCCTTCCTTTACGGCGATGAGGACGGCAACACCATGAGCACCACACTATGCTCTG
>JAZSAR010000122.1:0-11578 GCA_045601965.1 Clostridia bacterium | reverse complement strand
CCGCAGTTTTATCTATTTCGAGGGTTGATACGGCGTAAATTCCGTCTCCGAGATTTTCCGTTTTCCATCCGAATACATCAGCGAAATATGTAATGGGAAGATAGATTATTCCGTCAACGATTTTTACGGTTGCAGAAAGATATTTTGCTCTTCCGTTTACTCTTACTTCCGTTTCACCGATTTCGTTGCTCGACCAGATATAGTCCTTTATAATCGCACGGATTGATTTATTTCCGCGATAATCGGGCATAGGCTCATCGGAAAGCCCCAAATTAAAGTTCTTCACGAATATTCTGTTGATATCGGAATAGTACTCAACCTTTGTTTCGCCGTAGCCTAAAATTTCCTCTGCCGCAAAGAGGGGAACATATAAAACGTCATTTTCAGAGAAGGTTTTTATTCTTGTATCCGCTTCGTTTACATACATTTCTCCGCCCGATACGTTCATCTTTGCGCTACCTGCCTTAAATACCGATGTGTCGGCAAGTGCACTTCTTGTCGCCTTGTCAAGAGACACCTCTTCAACTTCGGTGTAAAGATAGTTAAATCTGCCCAAGGGTGCAACGCTGCCGAATTCGTAAAATCTTAATATGTCACCGTTTTCTTCTGCGCCGTCTGCCCACTTAAATTCAAAGTCTGCCACAGTTTCGCCCAGTACCCAGATGGGAATTGATACCATATAGGTATTATCCTTGATGCTCGCATTACAGTCTGCCGCCTTTACCCAAGTACCGTTATAGCCTGCGGCAGCAAGTATGCCATCTCCCGCAACATTTAAGGAAAAGTCATAGCCTTCCCAGCCTGTAGCACGGTTACGGTCGATATCGATATAAAGGTGCATAAAGGAGCTGCCCTTCTTTACATCATCCTTCGTCTCAACAAGGAAGTAGTAATTTGCATCGTCACGGGCAACCTTTGTGCTTGTGATATAGTTGGAAAGATGCGTAACATAGCGGAAGTTTTCGCCGGTTTCGGGATTAACGTGGCCGTAATCGTCACGCTCATATGCTCCGCCAACATTTAAGTACTTAGGCGCAACATCAGCCCACTGTTCTGTTCCGCCGTTTATATCAATGGTCTTCTTAGCGGATGCAAGGGGTGCTTTTCTTACTCCCTTATACTTTCTTATAAAGTCTATCATCATCATATAGTAATCGTCACGAAGGCTTCCGCGTGAAGGCTCCATATCACGGCTCTTTGCTTCGCTGAAGGTATCAACAAAGGCATTGTCAAAACCGGAATAGCCGTTATGACGTCCGTTTTGCCACTCATTCCATCCGTCGATTACAACGATTGCAGGATCTACTGCAAGAGCACGGGAAATCTGTTCACGGAAGAAATAGCCTGTGTTTTTAGCCTCGGGACGGGTATCGTCACCGAAAGCTTCGGAATAGCCTCTTCCCTTGGTGTAAGGATCGGAGAATACACCGTTATCGTCATATTCGTATTCGTAGGAGTGGTTGATTGCAGTACCTACCGGCACACACTCAACTCTGCCGTCGGCTGTTACTCCCCACTTGGTCTGAGGATAGTTCTGAAGCCAGTTCCAGGCACCTGTAGGCTCTGCGTCACCTGCGCCTCTGTATCCGTTATAGCGGAAGGTGAACTTATCTATAATGTCTTCAACAATGTCGTTTCTCGAAAAGTCTTCTCCGGGCTTGAAGCTGCTTTCCGGCGAACCCGTCATAAGAAGATACTTACCGTCAAGCTGATACCATATATCGGCATAAGCTTCTTCTCTTATTATGCTTAAGTAAACCGCCTGACAGAATCTTTCTCCTCCGCCCCAGGGACCGAGCGCCGAAAGCTCCGGAATGTCAACGCCGTCCTTCTTGGCATCTAAAAATGCATCAAGAAGCACTTCCATCGAATTCCAGAAAACAACCTGTCCGTTGGACCAGTCAAAGAGAAGGAAGTCAACCCCCGCTGCAGAAAGCATTTCTGCGTGACGGCGGTATACCCAGTAATCTCTTGAATGGTAGTAGCCAAAAAGGGGCTCGCCCCAGTAATATGCCCCTGATATACCCTTGGATTCGGGCCAGGCGGGATGGTCATAGTCATCCTTTGCATCGGGGTACTTTTCAATAAGCTTTTCCTGAAGAGTTACAACGCTTTTGGGAATTCCGTTAAGTCCGAAATTAACCCAGTAGAAAATACCCACATCGTGAAGCCCTTCCTTTACGGGACCTGCCTCTTCATAGCCTGCCAGTTTTCTGCCCATTGCGTCGGTTCCTGCCCAGGTATCGGAAAAATCGTCAACGATGGCTGAATCCGGAACAACAGGAACAGCCGGGGCTTCTTCTTTTGAGAGAATAACGTCCTTTATGTAAATTTCCTGATCGTAAATATATGTAGTCTGAATATAAAGCTTTACCTTTCCGCTTACGGGATATAAAAGGTTTCCGGAATAAACCTTGTCCTTAGAATCCATATCGTGAACACTTATATAGCCCACACAGTCTCCCTCTAAGGGATCGCCGATTCTTACCCTGAAGGTTTCGCCGTTTTCGCTTGAAACAATTTTGCAGTCGGCAACTAAAGATATCGACTTAACTCCCGTCATATCTACATCTGCCCATCCGATATAGGCGCTGTTTTTAAGCCTTACGCCCTTTTCTGATTTTTCGGCATTTAACTGAAAGTCAGTTTTTGTTACATCAAGTCTCACATCGCCTTCTGCGGCAAAGCAGAATGATGGTGCCATAATTACGAGGCACAGGATGATGCATAAGATTTTTTTCATATTTTATCCTTCCCTTCTTATTTGTTTTATAAGCTTAATTTCAGTATATCACATCAAAAAAGAAATTTATATATAAAATCGTACATATTTAATGAAAAAATTATAAAATCGTACACTCGTGTTGTAATTTATATAATTTTCTGTATTTTATTATAATACATTTTCGCACTCTTAGCAATAGCTGAAATACCCCAAAATATGCACAAAATAATTTTAAACCTTGCAATGCGGAAGAAATAGCTATATAATATAAAAAAGCACTTTAAAGGGAGAAATATTTATGTATATAAACAGAGCGGAAGAAGGATATTCAAATATAGAAGATTTGTCAAGCCCTATTAAAATAAACTGCTGCGGTCACTTTATCGTAGATTCTCCCCCCGGTATAACAACCGAGCATCCCGAGGGCAGGCGCGACTATCAGCTTATATACATTGCCTCGGGCAGGGGCCATTTTTATTTTGACGGGGTTGAACACGTTGTAACCCAGGGGCATATGATTTTATTCAGACCTCACGAGCCCATGCAGTATTATTATTATCCGGAAGACAAAACCGATGTATACTGGGTTCATTTCACCGGAAGAGACGTCGCTTCACTTCTTAAGCGTTATGAGCTTCCGGAAAACGGCAATATTTTCTACACCGGCGTTTCTCCCGATTATCAGTGGATATACCGCCAGCTGATACGTGAGCTTCAGCTTAAGCGCACAAACTTTGAGGAAATGCTTTCTCTTTTATTAAAGCACATACTTCTTGTCATAAACCGATACATTAAGGAGAGCAACACCCCCGGAAGTGATATGGTAAACGAAATTGAGCGGGCGGTTTCCTATTTCACGGAAAACTATCCCAAGGATATAAATATTGAAGCTTATGCAAAGGAGCGTAAAATAAGCAAAAACTGGTTTATACACTGTTTCAGGAAAATTATGAAGGTAACTCCCATGCAGTACATTTTATCCCTTCGCATATCCGCCGCCAAGGCATATCTTGAAAGCACAGACAAAAATATAACTGAGATAGCCTTTGCCGTAGGATATGACAATCCTTTATACTTTTCAAGACTGTTTAAGAAGTTTACGGGGCTTTCTCCAACAGAATACAGAAAACACAGGCAGGAATAATTCCTGCCTGTGTTTTATTGTTCGTTTGTAATTGTAATAGTTTGTGTTTCGCCATCCCATAAAACAGTATACCCAAGATGTTCGGAGCAGAATCTTAAAGGAATGAATGTCCTTCCTTCGACAATTCTTGGTTCCTGATTAAGAGTGTATCTCACTCTTCCGTAGCGGCCGCCGGTTACATAAACGATGTTGTTCCATATCTGAAATTCTATCTTCATCAGGGAATTTTCTACGATTATAGACTGATTTCTGTCGATCCATTCTATTGTAGCTCCCATTTCCTCAAGTAATCCTCTTAGGGGAATAAGAGTGTAGCCCTCATCAATGAAGGGTGAAACGTCAAGGGTTACTTCCTTTGTCTCAGTTCCCTTTGTAACCTCAATTACGGGCGAGCCTATTTTAAGGACATATTTTTCAAAATTATTCTCTTTGCTGTCCTTATAATCACCAGCCGACTGATAAAAGGTAATTTCTGCGCAGGATGCCTTGTTGGTATAACCTTCCAATATTTCAAACTCCACATAACGTGCCTTTACGGGGGCGTCAAACTTAACATTTTTAACCATCATGCTTCGCTCAAAGCTGTGATTTTCAAGGGCAAGCTCGTAATTTTCGCCGTCCAGACTTACCCACACGTTGAATAAATCCCAGTTTCCGTGAAAATCCTCACTCTGTCTTGGTGCCACATCAAAGGAGTCTATGCTATATTCTCCCCCAAGGTCGATTGTCAGAACGAAGGGTGCCTTTTCTTCCGATGCAGTCTGCCAGAAGCCTGTCATAGCCTCATCCAAAACACCGCTTGCTTCGTGATTGAGCCAGAAGCCCTGAGGTGATGATGCACTCATATTGGTTTTCGGGATTTCGTACACGGCAATTTCATCATAAATTTCGGTGTATTCTATAAGACTTACAGTTTTCTTTGCGGGGTCGCTCTTATAAAAATCAATTTCCGCACAGCTTCCGTAGCCTCCTACGCCTTCCTTAATCTCATATCTTATACGTTTTGCCTTTATGTTTGCGGCAAACATCTTCATTTTTTTGCCGTTGTCTTCGTCCGCTGTGCCTTCTTCAATCAAAACCCAGTCTTCCGAGTCATCAATGCATCCGTAAATTGCATACTTTGTGGGATTCCCCCCCTCTCCGTCAGGTCTTGTTGTAAACTCTACGCCGGAAAATTCCCTTACTTCGGGGAAGGTTATATCTATATAGTGAGGCGGAAGGTCTCTTGATACGATTATGGAGCCTTCGTTTTTATAGTCTGAGTGCCAGTAATTTACATAGTCACCGTCGATGGGGCGGCGCATATATGCCTCTGTTTTTACCTTGGAGCCGGAAAGCTTTACTTCCCAGGCGCCCTTACCCGTAAGATAGGTACCGTCATCGCCCTGGACATCGTCCTTGTTGGTTGCAGTAGCTCCTGCATCCTCTTTTTTTGTATCAGAAGACGTGCTTTCGTTTTCCGCTGTGGAGCTTTTATAGTCCTTTAATGCTACGGTCTGTTTTGATGCATCACTCACCATAAACTCAATTTCCGTACAGGATGCATAACCGTCTACGCTGTCATTTATCTTAAAGCGTACCTTTTTTGCAGTTACGTTGGAATTAAGGAGTGCTTCTACCTGCACTGCCCCCTTTACTGCCGTTCCCGACTCTAAAAATACCCAGGTTTCGGAATCGTCGGAGCTTCCGTATACAGAATATTTAAGAGGATTACCCGCTGTTCCTGTCACACGGTTTACAAATACAACGCCGGAGAAGGTTCTATCTTCGGGGAAGGTTATATCCACAAAGTGAGGAGGGTTAACCTTTCCTGTAATAGTACTTCCCTCGTTGGTGTAGTCTGTGTGCCAGTGCTGTTCCATATCGGTATCTATGGGGCGGCGGATATATGCATCTGTCTTTACCTTGGAGCTTGAAACGGTAACATCCCAGCTTTCCTTACCTGTTAAATACTTTCCGTCATCGCCCTGGGTTGCCCCTTCTTTTCCTTCGGAAGTGAGGCTTTCTGCCTCTTTGGATGCAGAAGGCTTTTCTGTATTTTCCGCTGCCGCCGCTTCGGTGTCTTTTACATCGCCTTTCAGCATTATAATTTCTGCGGCGGTGCAATAGCCGTTATTTGCCGCAGTAACGTTAAACTTCATTGACTTGTAGCTTCCCTTTTCAATGGCTCTGTCCGCAGTTGCACGGCTTTTTGCAAGGTCGTATGTTACTTCCCTTAAAAGCTTGTATTCGCTTCCGTCTGCGCTTCCGTAAATTTCAACCTTTTCCCATATACCGGAGGTTGAATCCACGTTGTTTTTCTGACGGGGAACATATCTTACGCCCGAAATTTCAAGAGCTTCGGGAAATTCTATTATGATTTCGTAAGGCGGATTGTCGTGTCCTACCACCTTTCCGTCCTCAACATAATATTTTGAATGCCAGTAGGTATTAATATCGCCGTCAATCGCCTTTGTGATGTCGTTGAAAGCACCCATTATGCTTTCTGTCGTAATAGTCCAGCCCGATGTGTCGGTATAGGCATCCTCTGCAAAGGAAGGAATGACGAAAAGCGTTGATAATGCAAGGCTTAATGTAAGTAAAAGTGCAAATATCTTTTTCATTTTTATCCCTCCCTCTTAAAATTCCGATGCAGCGGTTTTAACTGCATTTACATCTATTTCGTGGCTTGATACAGAGAATATATCGCCCTCATTATACATCTTCCAGCCGAATACGTCGCAGACATAGGTCAAAGGTACATAGCAAAGTCCGTCTTTAACTATCACGGGGGCCTGCAAAGCAGCCGCTTCGCCGTTTATTCTTACATCCTTTGTTCCGATTACGGTGTATGACCAGATATGGTCTGTAATTTCAAAGTTTTTAAGGTTGAAATTTTTAAGGAAGAACATATTCTTGCTTGCCCTATACTCCATCTTTGTTTCGCCGTCGCCTAAGATATATTCAAAGGCAATTGCAGGAACATAAAGTGTTCCGTTTTCCATAAATGCCGAAACTCTTGTATCCGCATCGTAAACATAGGTTTTTCCGCCGTTTACAAACATTTTGTTGCTTCCCGCCTTAAATACGGAGGTGTCGGAAAGGGCTTTTCTTGTTTCTGACGAAAGGCTCTTTTGCGGAATTTCTGTGTAAAGATAGTTAAATCGTCCCATGGGAGCAACGCTTCCGAATTCGTAAAATCTTAAAATATCGCCGTTTTCAAAGGCGTAGTCTGCCCACTTGAATTCAAGGTCAGCCTTATCGGTTTCACCTAATATGCCTCTCGGAATCGAAACCGTGTAAACATTTCCTTTTATATTCGAAGTTGCATCCGCTATCTTTACCCAAGCACCGTCCTTGTAGGTTGCGATTTCACCCTTGCCCGTTACATTAACCGAGATGTCATAGCCTTCCCAGCCTGTTGCCCGGTTTCTGTCAACATCAATATAAAGGTGCATAAAGGAATCATTGTCCTTAATATCATCCTCGCACGCAGCCATAAAATAGAAATAATCTTTATCACGGGCAACCTTGCTTCTTCTTATAACATTTGAAAGCTTTGATGTAAATACATATTTTTCACCGGTGTCGCCGTTTGTAAGACCCGTTGCATTTCTTTCATAGCCACCGTCGATGTTGATAAATTCGGGGGCAACAGCATTCCACTGACTTGCATCACCGCTTACATTGATTGTTACCTCTCCGCTTGCAAGCGGTGCAGGGCGAACACCCTTGTATTTTCTTATATAGTCCACCAGTATGTTGTAATAACCGTCCTTAAGTACGCCTCGTGACGGCTCAAAGTCACGGCTGTTTTCATCGTCAAAGGTGTCAACGAAAGAATTCTTGAAGCCCGAATATTCTGAGTTTCTTACCGCTGTCCATTCGTTCCAGCCGTCAATCATAACCATGGCAGGATCTAAATCAAGCACTCTTGACATCTGCTCACGGAAGAAATATCCCATATGCATAGCTTCACTTCTGTAGTCTTCGCCGAATCCCTCGGTATAGCTTCTTCCCTTTGTGTAGGGGTCAGAAAATACGCCGGTTTTTTCAAACATAAATACATATGACTGGTTTATTCCCGTACCTGCGGATACGCTTTCAACTCTGCCGTCCGCCATTTTACCGTAAGCTGTCTGAGGATACTGCATAAGCCAGTTCCATGCTTTTTTATCGGAGTATTCTCCGCCCTGGCGGCTTCCTGTTTCTCTGAAGGTAAAGGTTTCGAAAATTTTCTCAAGGAGTGCATCGGTTTCAGGGTTTTCACCTGTCACAAAACGCTCAAGGCTTTCGGGGTTTGTGGCGCCGAACATAACCGGCTTACCATCCCACTTGTACCAGAGGTCTGTATAATTTTCTCTGTTGAAAAAGTTAAGATATATGCAAAGTGCCTGATCAAGTCTGTTTCCATAATCACTGTTCCATGAAGAAAGACAGCTTACGCCGGGCACATTGACACCGGCCTTTTTAGCATCATAAAATGCCGATAAAAGGGTGTATGTCTGCTTTATAAATGCGCCGCTTCCGTTGGAAAAATCAAGGAATATCGCATCAACCCCCGCATTTGCCAGCATTTCCGCGTGGCGGCGGTATACCCAGTATTCGTTGCTTGTGTAAAAGCCGAAAAGAGGCTTTGCCCAGAAATAGTTTCCGTTGGTATCCCACACATCGCTGTAAAAATTTTCCTTTTCTGAAGGGTGAGCTGCAATTATCTCGGAAGGGATTCTTGCATTGTGAATATCCGTCACCGTCCAGTTCCAGTAAAGCATACCAACCTCGTGAAGGCCTTCCTTTACAGGACCGGTTTCTTCATGGTCTGCTATCTTACGTCCCCACATATCTGTTCCTGCCCAGGTATCTGCATAGTTATCGATTATTGCACTGTCGGGAACGGGAACATAAGCCTTTCCGTCATAAGCATTTTTTGAAAGCTCAATTTCCTTTATGCCGATGGTGGTGCTGAGGTCGCCATAGGTGGAAACGAAGTAAAGGTTATGTGTTCCCGTAACCTCCTTTATCGCAGTACCCATGCGCAAGTTTTCCTTGTGCTCGTTAAAAACAATATAGCCAAGGCAATCGCCCTTTACGGGATCGTCAATTCTTATGCCGAAGGCATCACCGTTTCCTGCATAGGGCATATCGCAATCGCCCTTGATATAAATGCTTTTTATGCCTGTAAGGTCAACGTTTTCAAAGCCTATGTAGTTTCCCTGCCTTATACTTACGCCCCCGTTAAAGCTTCCTGCTCCCACCTTTATGGGTGCAGAAGCGGCCTTGAGCACGCTTTGACCCTCGGCCGACACCATAATTCCGGTGCATAATAAAACGGCCAGAAGCAAGCAAATTAATTTTTTCATAAAAATCCTCCTTAAATTATTGACAAGTACATTTATATAATTATATAATACCTTTAATAAATCTTTAAGTCAACTAAAATATTGTGCATTTTTACTGCAAAATACAAAAATATTGTCATTTTGAAAGCGGGGCTTTTTTATGGAATTTTATCAGGTTAAATCCCTGTGGCCTGAAAAGAAAGGTTTTTCCCTTTACAGACCGAAAATAAAGGATGAATATATATTCCTGCACTTTCTGACACCTGCAAGACTCTGTATCAGTGGCCAATACCTTGATATAAAGCCGGGCGGGTGCATAATCTATGCTCCGGGTGCCTGCCAGGAATTTTCATCTCCCGATACAGAGCTTTTACACGACTGGTTTCACGTGTCGCCGGATTTTTCTCATTTAATGGAAAAGTATGGAGTTATCCCGGGGAAAATGTACTATCCCGAAAGTGCCGAAATAACGGAAATAATAAGAGAAATTGAGCTTGAATGCCTTACCCTTCCCCAATACTATGAGGCTTCTGTAAACCTGCTTTCCGAAAAACTTGTCATAGCCCTTTCAAGAAGTGAAACTTCACCCGTTAATCCTTCCACAAGGTCAGAGCTTCACAAAAAGCAGTTTATCCACGCAAGAAGCACCATTCATATGGACTATAAGCACGACTGGAGCATAGAAGAAATGGCGGACCTGGTTCACTTAAGCCCTTCGCGTTTTTTCACACTTTACAAAAGTATTTTCGGAACCTCCCCGAAAGATGATTTGTTAAAATCCCGCATACAGCACGCGGAAATGCTTTTATCGCAAGGCTATCCGGTAAGCGAGGCTGCAACCCTTTCGGGCTTTTCCAACCAGTACAATTTTATAAGGCAATTTAAGAAAATAACCGGCAAAACTCCCGGCAAATATAAAAAGGATTGAATGCAATCGCATTCAATCCTTTTTATATACTTTTATGCTTCGTTTCCGCGCATAGTGTCGTTTTCTTTTATGTGTTCTATCGGTTTTCCGACATTTATAAGTCCGTTGTTATACGCAATTCCTATGGAAGTTCTTGTATATCTTTTTATGTCAAAGGCGTTATCTGTCGCAGGTAGAGGAGGACGAAGCTTGAAATGCTCGGGATCCATTTCAACAGAATAATCCTTTATGCAATGGTAAATGTCCATAATTTCGTGCATCAATGTAACCACCTCGGGATTTTCGTGCATAACCTCGTTGTTGTAGCGGTGATAATCTATATTTGCCCTTATAAACATAAGGCGCCATCTCCAGGATTTTTTACCCCACTCGGGAAGCAATCCGTCAATTTCCTTTGCAAGAGCAAGTGCCCTTTCCGCAAGAGAAAAATCGGTAAGATTATTTTCGGGCGTCAGATTTATTTTAACCCTGTCATAGTTTTTAACGTGGTTTTCTTCAATCAGATTAACCATTTCAACAAACTTTTCCGTTTCCTTTAAGCCGAAGTGATAGCTTGCATATTCCGCCACGGCTTTTTCGGGATCGTTGTTGAAATCCTTGTAAAGTCCTGATACAACATACTTATTAAGGTCTTCAAATATGCCTTCGGAGTACATTCTTCCGCCGTCAAGCTTTCCTTCTGTCGCTCTGAACAAATTCGTATATCTTTTCGGGAAGAAGGATGCGCCGTATCCGCCCCAGGGCCAGAGTCCCCACATGGATATTTCGGGAAATGCAGTAAGCGGAAGGCCTCCCGGCACTTTTACATCGATTGGGTAGCGGGGATATTTTGTGTGGGAATCGGCTTCTATAGCATCGCACCATTTTTCATTTTCAAGGGATTTTGAAAGTCCCTCCCATTCGCCTGACGGAGGTGAGTCAAAAAGCCAGGTGCTTACCGTAAGCTTGCAATCGGGGAAAAGCTCTCTTGCCACCGCCTTGGCTCTTTTAGCCGCTTTTATATATCCGTTTCCTCCCCAGGGAGAGCATTTTTCACATCCGCAGCCGCCCTCATCATAAGGGAAGGTTGATACAATATCAATTTCAATTCCGCGTTTTTTATATTCGCCAAGTACCATACGGTTTTGTCTGTCGAGTATTTCCTGACCTACTTTAGTTGAAGGGCAAGCTTTATTTCCGTGTTCGCATCTTAAACCGTAGGGATCAAATATTTTTTGGGTTTTAGCCTCATCAGGCACGGATAAAAATGTGCAGGATGTAGCGACGCTCGTGGACAGCTTCATACCCAGAGATTTGATAAATTTCTGAATTTTTGCAAGATGGGAAAAAGCATCTTCAATTTCCTTGTTTCCTTCTGCTACACCCAAAAATGGCATTCCGATGTGTATGCGGTTTATGCCCATAAGCGCAAGGTCCTCGTAATAGTCGAATACCTCAGAAAGGGGTGCCATCCAGTAAAAGGT
>JAZSAR010000121.1:0-16081 GCA_045601965.1 Clostridia bacterium | reverse complement strand
GCATAGGCTTTATTTTTCCTTTTATTTCAGCAAAATCAACTGCCAGTTTTGTCATTTTAATCTCCTCCTGTATTTTCAATCTTCCGATAATTTTAAAATAAAACCCGGAATTATTCAATACTAAGAAGCAACACCGTATTTGCTTCCATTTTAATATAAAGCGTTACGGCATCGCCGTTTATATATTCATCCTTGGTAAGTTCCAGATTGTATCCGTTATCCAGCATCTTATATGACACCTTGTTATTCGGCTTATCAAAGCCTGTAAGATGAAGCTCTATAACCTTGTCTTCCGCATCCACAGCACCATAGTATGAAATCAGAACAGCCTTTTTATCGCCCTTTGCAGAAAGTACGTAAACATCATTATCGTCACTTTCCGACTTTGTTTCGCCTCCGAGCTTATAAAGCTCGTTGAAGGCCAGAAATGAATAATAGGGCTTCATCGGCTCGTATGTCCCAAGCTCAAACATTCCGTTAAAACCGGTGCCGGGTCTTGCATCGTAATACATAAACATATCAATCGGAGATTTTTGTGCATCAATCTGGCACGCAGAAACATACGCCGCCCCGCGAAGCGAACGGATTGTTTTATAGGAGTGTGTCATATTTTCCCTGTCCCATCCTGTGCAGTAGTTCCACTCGTCAAGGATGATTTCCGTATCGCTATAGCCATAGGAATCAAGCAATTCTCTTGTATAGTTTGCTGTCCAGCTCATTCCGTGGGCACTCGTGGTATAAAAATGATAGGAGAAAAAGTCCAGCGGTACATTTCGCTTTGCCATTTCCGACACAAACTCCTCTGCCTTTTTATAGTTGGGAGTTGATCCAACCATTGCAGGACCGCCGATTTTTAAATGGGGAAACTGTTCTTTAAGATGCTTTGCCGCCACTTCATAAAAATCGTAAAACTGTTCCATTGTCCCTGTCCAGCAGGGATTTTTATCCGGTTCGCCGTTATCGTGCTCGTTCCATATTTCCCAGTAATCTATTCCCGCATCAAAACCCTCTGCCCATCCATCGGTATAGTGTCTTATGATATGCTCGCAGATAACCGCCCACTTTTTGAAATCCTCAGGGGGATTAACTCCGTATTTTTTAATGGCGTGCTCAATTTTCTGTCCAAGACGATAGAAAACCTTTGTGCCTGCCTCCATACACTTCTTAACGGTAACGTCCGTCAGCACAAAATCATAATTTTCTTCTCTTGTTTCGTCCGCATCAAAGTCAGGAAAAATATTAGATACATCAACAGCATGCTCCCCGCCGTATGCCGAGGCAAAAGCAGCATCATGATTTCTTGCATAAGGAATTCCCGCTTCTTTGAAAAGCTCAATATTTCCAACTCCCCAGGTACCTCCCACAGGGCCGTTATTTACAGCATGCATAGGCTTTATTTTTCCTTTTATTTCAGCAAAATCAACTGTCAGTTTTGTCATTTTAACCGCCTCCCTTATTTATTCTTGCTTAATATAACACATTCTCTTTTACTTGTCAATGCTTTTAAAATCGAAAGCTTCATGAAAGTTAAGAATGCAAGAAAAAACCGCTTGCCAAAAGGCAAGCGGTTTTAATTTAATTATTCAGCAGAATAAGGAATGAGTGCGATGTGTCTTGCTCTCTTTATTGCAACTGTAAGCTCTCTCTGGTGCTTTGCACAGGTACCTGTAATTCTTCTGGGAAGAATCTTAGCACGCTCAGATACAAAACGACGAAGCTTTGCAACATCCTTGTAATCTATGAATTCAACCTTATCGGCACAGAACTGGCAGACCTTACGTCTGGGCTTTCTGTTTCTCTGAGGTCTATCATCTCTTTCTCTTTCCATGTCGTTAACCTCCTTTAATTATAAGTTAGAAGGGTAAATCATCATCGAGTGCATTGAAGCCCTCGGATGAAAAAGACTCCTTCGGTTCTGCGGGTGCCCCGGCAGGTGCGCTGAAGGTTGATCCTCCAAAATCGCCGCCCTCGGCATCCTTCTTGCTTTCTACGAAATAGGTGTTGTCTACCATTACTTCGAGAGTTGTTCTTCTCTGTCCGTCCTGCTCCCAGCTTCTTGACTGAAGTGAGCCTTCAACGCAAACAAGATTACCTTTTTTGAAAAACTTGGAAATAAATTCCGCAGTATTTCTCCAAGCAACGCAGTCAATGAAATCGCTTTCATAGCTTCCGTTGGTCTTGTAATTTCTTGTTACGCCGAGACGGAAATTGCAGACAGACACGCCCTGAGGAGTACTCCTCAGCTCGGGGTCTTTCGTAAAACGTCCCATTAATACTACTTTGTTAAGCATTTTCTTTCTCCTTTATGCTTCTTTTCTTACAACGATTGTACGAAGCACGCCTTCTGTAATTCCGTAGATACGTTCAAGTTCCTTCGGGAATTCGGGCTTGGAAGAAAAGTTTACAAGAACATAGTAGCCTTCTGTCTTATAATCGATAGGATAAGCCAGTCTTCTCTTGCCCCAAACGTCAACACTTTCAACTTCACCGTTAGCTGCAATAAGCTCCTGGAACTTATTGGAAAGCTCTTCGATCTTCTCGTCTCCCATGTTTACATCAAGGACAAATATGGTCTCGTACTTATTAATTACTTCTGCCATTCTTTGCACCTCCTCACGGTCTTTGGCGCTTAAAAATAAGCGCAAGGATTATATTTTTGCTTTTTTACAGCCTTATTATTATAGCACAAATGTGATTTAAAGTCAAGCACTTTTTTCCTTTAAAACCAATTCTGTGCATGTTGCCTTTTTGACAGTCGAAATTTTGTGCATTTTGACATCAAAATAGTAAAAGGATTTTCTTTTTTTGTGCAGAATCTATACTTTATACGTAAATTTATACGTAACAGCAATTTATTTACAAGGAGGCTAACATCATGGGCATAGCTACAGACAAAATAAGAAACATTGTATTATTATCACACTCACACGCCGGAAAGACCACTTTGGCAGAGGCTCTTTTATACGGTGCAGGTGCAACCGACAAGCTCGGAAAGATTGCTGACGGAAGTACAGTACTCGACTTCGATCCCGAAGAAATTAAGCGTAAGTTCAGTATCAATACAGTTACTTCACCTTATACATACAAGGATTATAAGATAAACTTAATCGACACTCCCGGTTATTTCGACTTTGCAGGCGAAGTTGCAGAAGGTATCAGAGCGGCTGACGGTGCTTTGATCGTAGTAAGTGCAAAGAGCGGCGTTTCTGTAGGCACAGAGCTTTCATTTGAACGTGCCAAGAAGGCAGGTCTTCCCGTCATCGTATTTATCAACAAGATGGATGATGAGCACGCAGATTATGCAAAGACTCTCTCTGAGCTTAAGGAAAGCTTTGGTCACTGCGTTGCACCATTCCGTATGCCTATAACAGAAGGCGGCAAGCTTACAGGTTATGTAAACATCATCACTATGAAGGCTTATGCTTACACCGACAAGAGCGACGACGGAGAAATTCCGATTCCCGCAGCAATCGCAGACGAGGTTGCAAGCTGCAGAGACTTTTTATGCGAAGCTGTTGCCGAAACCAGTGACGAGCTTATGGAACGCTATTTCGCAGGTGAAGAATTTACCGAAGAAGAAATGAGAACTGCTCTTAAAAAGGGTGTTAAGGAAGGCAGTGTTGTTCCCGTATACTCCGGAAGCGCAGGTCTTAACATGGGCGTAAGATTCTTATCCAATGCATTCGTTAACTACTTCCCCGCTCCCGATGCAGATGAGGTTGTCAAAGGCGTTGACAAGGGCGGCAAGGAGATAGAATTCAAGGTTGCATCAGATGCTCCTTTATCTGTTCAGGTGTTCAAGACCATCGCCGATCCCTATGTTGGAAAGATGTCACTTATAAAGGTTTGCTCAGGTACACTTAAGTCCGATATGCCTTTATATAATTCCACAAAGGATGCAATAGAAAAAGCAGGTAAGCTTTATACATTGGTTGGCAAAAAGCAGGTTGAGGTGGCAGAGCTTTCTGCAGGTGACATCGGTGTTCTCAACAAACTTGCATATACAACAACCGGCGATACACTCTGCACAGCGCAGAATCCCATAATCTTCCCCGCTATCACATTCGATAAGCCCGTTCTTACAATGGCAATTGTTCCCAAGAGCAAGGGCGACGAAGAGAAGATAAATTCCGGCCTTCGCAGACTTATGGAAGAAGATCCCACATTTACAGTTGAAAACAGAGTTGAAACCCATCAGATGGTTATCTCCGGTATGGGTGAACAGCATCTTGATGTTATCGTAAGTAAGTTAAAGGCTAAGTTCGGTGTTGAGGTTACACTTACACCTGCAAAGGTTCCCTATCGTGAAACCATCAGAAAGAAGGTTAAGGTTCAGGGAAGACACAAGAAGCAGTCCGGCGGTCACGGTCAGTTCGGTGATGTATGGATTGAATTTGAGCCCGGCGAAACAGAAGAACTTACCTTCGAAGAGAAAATCTTCGGTGGTGCAGTTCCGAAGAACTTCTTCCCCGCTGTTGAAAAGGGACTTCAGGAATGTATCCTGGAAGGCCCCCTTGCAGGATATCCCGTTGTTAACTTAAAGGCTACACTGGTTGACGGTTCATATCACCCCGTTGACTCATCAGAAATGTCCTTCAAGATGGCAGCCGCTATTGCTTATAAGGAAGGTATGGCCCAGGCATCTCCTGTACTCTTAGAGCCCATCGGAAAGCTCTTTGTTACAATTCCCGATGACTACATCGGCGACGTATACGGCGATATCAACAAGCGCCGCGGAAGAGTAATAGGTTCCAACGCTGCAGAAGCAAAGGGAAAGAGCGTTGTAGAGGCTGACATTCCCATGAGCGAAATGACAGGCTATGCAACAGACCTTCGTTCCATGACTCAGGGTAGAGGCTACTTCACCTTCGATTTCGCAGGCTATGAGCAGGCTCCCGAAAACATCGCACAGAAGGTTATCGCAGAAAGCAAGCAGGGTTAAATAAAACACAAAAAGGATGCAGGCGTTGCCTGCATCCTTTTCATTTTGCAATTCCAATATAATAGTCTTCAACTTTCTCCGTTTCCGCAAATTCTCCATCAAGACAGTTTTTTATATCTTTAGTCGAAAATCCTGTCCCCTCTCTTTTAAGAATTGCTTCCTTCATTACCCATAGCTTTGTAAATTCTTCTGCCTTGCTTTGGCTTTGCTCTATCTCAAAAAGTTCTTTTTCACTTAACACTCTTTTTGCCACATCAATCTTATATTCTCCGATTTTTTGTATGTCTATGCCAATAGGTTTATCATAAACTGCGCACACCACATACTCCCCGGAATGGCTGATGTTAAAATGAATATCCGGATAATCCTTAAGATAAGGCTTTCCGTGCTCTCCATATAAAAATTCCTGCTTTGCCACGGGTATTCCAAATGTCCTTTTTATTAAAGCTTTTGCCAAAATTTCACCAAGAAGCGAATTCTCTGCATCCTGCCTTCTACGTTTTTTTAAAATCTGTTCTTTTTTTTCCGGTGCAATACATTTAAGCAAATTAGAAAAAACGGCATCATCAACCGGACTTTTCACTTTTACTATATAAATATCGGGTGTCATATTACACCTCCAAAATAAAATGCAGATTTATTATAGCATAAAAAAAGCTTTTTTGCAATACACCTTCGCCGATTCTGTTATCATGCTCCTCGATTGTTACATTATCAACAAAATAGTCGAAATCATACATATCATAGTAATCCTGATTATCGCTAATTTCTTCATTAAATGCCTTAAGAAATGTTTTTCTGCACCCGTTTACAAGCTCCTCAATAGTTCTGTACCCCACTATCTTCCCCTTCAGATTACATAGAGTTTTCAGGCTTTCCATTACGGGAGTAAAGCATTTTTCAATTACCTCCGAATATTCATTGGCAATGGTTTTCGCAACACATTTCGAATTTCCGCTTGTAACATAAGCCCTTGCCGCATCATATGGCTTTTTTTAATGCACGAAGCTCCTGCTTTGCAGTAAACTCGCTTTTAAACTCTTTGGTTGCTTTTGAAATATTATAAGGTAACCTTATGTAAGAAAATCTTTCAAAATTCTTAAGCTTTCTGTGGAAATATGCAGCAAGCGGTGAATTATTATCAGCATAGTCATCATATCCGTTTTCCTTTGCAATACTTAATGCATAGTTGCTCATATCATCACTTACAGTAAACGGCAAAGCAATGTTTTCTATTGAAATTCCTGCTTTTTTATACTGTTGAAGCGTAAAAGGATTTTCGATAGTTGAATTATCTACGCCAAGATAAGTTACATTCGCCTTACTTAAAGGAATAGAAAATTTATTATGACAAAGATAAATAACTTTTCCCCACTATTCAAAAGATTTGCAAGTTCTTCCTGATTAAGAGCAACCCTGTTAAAATCCTGTAAAATTTTTTCAGTCCAGACGTAATCATTAGTTTTCCAATGTTACAAGCTAATTATAGTCATCGGGAAAGACAAAAAATGTCATTGTAAAATTTATTTGAGTATTATGTAATTTTTTCTCTTCAATCAGTTCTTGTCTTAACCTCGCACAGGGCTCATAGGCAAAAGTCCAAATAGCTCTTTTGCTTATGACAAGTTCAAGTCCTTACTTTTCATGCAAAAAGAAAGCGTACCCAACGGGCACGCTCTCTTTTTGGTGCGGATGACAGGACTTGAACCTGCACGCCGAGGGCACCAGAACCTAAATCTGGCATGTCTGCCAATTCCACCACATCCGCGTTATTAAATGCAAAATGCTCAAAAAACTTTTCCTCGATGGGAACAGTTTTTTACTCATTAATGTAAAATTAAGCCTTCTCATTATAGCCGAAGAAATGCGAAAAGTCAAGCTTAATCTATCAGGACAACTGCATAAGCTTTGACCAGTTCGCCTCTTCCAACCGCTTCCATTCCCTCTTCCGTTTTTGCCTTTACGCTGACATTTTTAACATCCGTCTTAAGTCCTTTTGCAAGGCTTTCACGAATTTTATCTATATGAGGTGCCATTTTAGGCTTCTGAATCAAAAGAGTACAATCAATATTCACGATTTTGCCGTCCATCTCAGACACAGCTTTTTCAAGAAGTAGCATAGAATTTATATCCTTGTATGCCGGATCATTATCGGGAAAATGACGCCCTATATCCCCTTTTGCCTCTGCTCCGAAAATAGCATCTATTATGGCGTGAATAAGTACATCCGCATCGCTGTGACCATAAAGCCCCTTTTCAAAAGGTATTTCAACGCCACCCAAAATCAGTTTTCTTTCTTCAACCAATCTGTGGCTGTCATATCCGAACCCTACTCTCATAAGCCCATCTCCTTTACAATACGCTCTGAAAGTATAAGATCTTCCTTAACCGTAATTTTAATATTATACGGGCTTCCTTCAACAAGGAAAATATCCTTGCCGCAGTTTTCCATAAGCATACAGTCATCCGTAACTTTAATCCCGTCTTTTTTCGCATTTTCGTGAGCATTTAATATCTCACTTCTTATAAATGTCTGCGGTGTCTGAATTCTTGTAAGGCTGTCACGGGAAATTGTGCCTTTAATAAATCCGTTTTTAACCAGCTTTACCGTATCTGTAACAGCAATTCCCGGTGCTGCCGCACCATATTTTTCAGCAGCTTCAACACATTCGTTTATTATTCTTTCCTCGCAAAACGCTCTTGCACCGTCGTGAATTAAAACAATGCCGTCTTTAGATGCCAAAACTCCGTTATACGAAGAGTCGCTTCTCTCTGCCCCTCCGATAACGACCTTGAAATGCTTGGTCGCAACTGATGCGGCAATATTTCTTACCAATTCTTCTTCACAAGGAGCAGAAACTAAAACAAGTTCGTCCACCAAAGCAGCCTTGTCAAAGCACTTTATCGTATACGACAAAATACTTTGATGAGAAACCTCGAGCAAAAGCTTATTTTTTCCTGCATTCATTCTTTTTCCGCAACCCGCCGCAAGTATCACGGCAGTAACAATATGTCCTTTATACATAGCAGTGCCTCTTATGTATTTCCAAAAACCTTTTTTTCAATCATGTCGGAAATTTCTTCCTTATCCATATTCTTTGCCAAAACCAGCTCGCTTATCAGGATATGGCGTGCATCCATCATCATTTTACGCTCGCCCGTGGAAAGGCCCTTTTCCCTGTCACGCACCATAAGGCTTCTAACAACGGCGGCAACCTCAAAAACATCTCCGGTTTTTATCCTTAAAAGATTATCTCTGTAGCGCTTATTCCAGCTTACCAGCTCCTCTTCTTCGCCTTTTTCCATGGAGAGAATAACCTTATCCGCAGTTTTTTCATCAATAATACTGCGAAGACCGGTGTTTTCCGTTCCTTCGCATGGGATTAAAACCTTCATGTCGCCAACGGGCACACGCATAGTGTAATATTTGTGCTTTTCGCCAACAATGTCTCTCTCTTCAATCCCTTCTATAACGCCGGCTCCATGCATTGGATAAAGTACTTTGTCGCCAATTTTATACATATTAATTCCCCCAAATAAAGTCGCATAACCGTGACTTTACATTAATTATATCATATAAATTAAAAAATGTCAAAAAGTATTTAATCATCAGTATTTTAACTCCTTCTTTCAATATTTTGTTCTTGACCTTAAACTCTTGCCGTTATATAATTATTATAACAAAAAGAAGGGAATGATTATATGAAAAAACTAATTGCACTCATCCTTGCCCTGATTTTAATATGCTCAGTTACTGCTTTTGCAGAAAATCAGGAAATCACGGTAATTGTAAACGGAAGCAAGGTGGAATCCGACGTTTCTGCGACAATCGTTGACGGACGCACTATGCTTCCCGTAAGAGCGATTTTCGAAGCCCTGGGAATGGCAGTTTCCTGGAATGGGGAAACACAAACCGCAACAGGCGTAGGCTATGACTATGCGGTATCGATGACCATCGGAAGCCCGATAGTCAAATTTTATCTTGCAACTGAGATAACCCCAGAAACAGAGGCAGACCTTGAAATCACCGCAGACGTTCCTCCTATGATTATTGAAGGAAGAACCCTCGTTCCCGTACGCGCTCTTGCAGAAGCTCTCGAATCCAAGGTGGAATGGGACGATGCTACAAAAACAGTAACAATCGAAAAAATGCTTTATGCAAATATGACGGATGATAACGGCTATATGATAGACGGAAATACAGCACGCTTCATCGGAAGATATTACGAAAAGGACGGATATCTTACATCCGCATTTTCCGTGTCGGGAATTGAGCTTCGCTTTAAGGGTACCGGTGCTAAATTAAAGGTTAATGTAACAGGTAACCAGACAGCTTATGTTCACACCTTTATTGACGGCGACAAGACCGTTTACACCCACTATGAAGAGGATGACAAGGTGAGAATCGAGCTTCCCAAGGGTGAAAACGAATTTGTAATTGCAGAGAATCTTACAGACGGTATTCACACAGTTAAAATATTAAAGGACAATGAAGAAAGCTACAACCAGATTCAGTGGATTTCCGTGGATATCGAAAACGGTGAGCTTTTGTCTCCCGCTCCTGCTAAAAGCCGTAAAATTCAGGTGTTCGGCGACTCCATCACCTGTGCTTCCAACAACGTAAACTACCCCGACAATGTGGACAAGGGACACGGAAGCAAGTATGAAAACGCCAACAACTCCTACATATCTCACGTTGCCCGTCACTTTGATGCGGAGCTTGAAGTTTTCGCAAGAAGCGGACTTTCTGCATACAACTGCTTCACATCATTAAGTGATCCCATTTACAACAAGGTATCTCAGGTAAATCCCAAATACGGTGAATGGAACCACGCAAAATATGAGCCCGACTTAATCGTTCAGTTTAACTGGATAAACGATGTTGTGGGCAAAATTGAGCGCGACGGATTTTCCTATGATGATATCAAGGCTGCATATGTGAATATGTTCAAGACCTTCCGCGAAGCTCACCCCGGTGTATCAATCATCGTTATGGGTAATTCCAGCCGCCCTAAGTTTACCGAAACAATAAATGCGGCAATTGAGGAATACGGCAAGGAATATGACAATTCCGGCATTATGGTATTTGAATCTAAAATCCCCTATCCCAGACACCCTATGTATGAAACCCACTTAGAAATAGCTAAAGAACTTTATCCCGTAATTGAAGAATTTATGGGTTGGTAAAAAAACATCGGTTTGCAAAATTGCAAACCGATGTTTTTTATTTATTATTCTGTCACAGTTTCAGCTTCCACACTTTCAACAGTTTCTTTACTATCTTCCGCCTTCTTGCCTAAGAGAGAAGGAAGCTCCATGCCTGCCATTGCAAAAACTTCTTCCAAAGGAGGAACAGACTTCATCATACCGGAAATGAAATTTGCCGTAGAGGTCTTTCCGTCGCCGTTTGCTCCGCCGTCCCATACGGTAACCTTATCAATCTTGATATTCTTAACCGCATCAACCTGAACGCGCATCAATTCTTCAAGCTTGTCGGCAATCAAAAGCCTTAATGCCGCATTGGCATCTCCGCCTGCAGACTTTACAATTTCACCAAAACCGGCCGCCTGCTTTTTAAGAATTTCTTCAACACCGCGGGCTTCTGCTTCCATCTTAGCATAGATAGCATCAGCCTCACCCTTTGCCTTACGGCGAAGCTGTTCAGCCTCAGCTTCAGCTTCAAGCTCCATTTCTCTCTTTTTAGCTTCAGCACGTACGATAATGTCAGCTTCAAGCGTTGCCTGTTCCTTTGCGCGTCTTGCCTGCTCTGCCGCCTGCTCTGCCGCATAGGATTCTTCCAATGCCTTAGCCGCCTGAATTTTCTCTGCTGTTGTAGCAATCTTTAATGCCTCTGCCTCTTTTTCCTTAAGAGCCGCTTCTGACATAGCAATCTTCATCTTGGCTTCGTTTTCACCCTGAATAGCAACAGAATTTGCCTCGGAAACCTTAATACGCTCTTCCATTGTAGCATTAGCTTCACCAATAGAACCGTCTCTGTCCTGCTCGGCAACGCTCTTTTTAGCATCGTTGATTGCCTTTGCCGCAGCTTCCTTACCGAGAGCCGATATGTATCCCGATTCATCGCTGATATCCGTTACGTTAACGTTAATTAAGCGAAGACCGATTTTCTTAAGCTCAGTTTCAACGTTACTGCTTACTGCAGCCAGGAACTTATCACGGTCGGTATTGATTTCCTCAATATCCATTGTAGCGATAATAAGACGAAGCTGTCCAAAGATTATATCCTTTGAAAGCTCCTGAATTTCAGAAAGCTGAAGACCTAAAAGACGTTCAGCTGCATTCTGCATAACACCGGGTTCTGTTGATATACCAACCGTAAATCTTGAAGGAACATCAATTCTGATGTTCTGTCTTGAAAGAGCATTTCTTAAGTCTACCTGAATTGATATAGGCGTAAGATCAAGGTATGCATAGGACTGGAACACGGGAATTATAAATTCCGCACCACCGTGAATACACTTTGCACTGCGGTTCGTACCGTCTTTATTTTTACCGATAGAACCGTAAACTACCATTATTTTATCGGAAGGACACTTTTTATATCTGGAGCATACCCAGACAATAAACGATACCGCGATAATAACAATGGCAACAACTAATAAAACAACACCGGGATTCATAAAATTACCTCCATTTATATTTATTTTCTTTTAACAACCAAATCTGTTTCGCCGCTTATTCCCACAACGACAACTTCGCATCCCGTAGGAATAGATTCATTTGAATCGGTCACGGCACTACGCTCCACATAGGAACCCTGAAGCATTATGTGAACCTTTCCTTCTCCGCTTCTTTCAGGCGGAATTGAAAGATGCACCTTGCCTGATGTCCCCAGAGCATTCCTGTTATCAATATTGCCGCTGCTTTTAAGTTTTAGCACCGCGCGGAAAAGATATGCCATAATAACCATCATAGCAAAGCCCGAAACAAAGGCTACCGGCAAAGTCACAGGAAGACTTATCCCGCTTCCTGCCATAAGTGCACCTACCCAGCCGAATACAACGAAAAAGGCGATAAATCCGCGAACCGTAAAAATCCTTAAACCCTCAAGCCCCGATGCATCCGTAACTTCTGTTATCTCATTTTCTCCGTAAACTCCTTCTGCATCAAACTCATCGGGGATTTCCGCTTCTCCCATTCCGTCTCCCGACGAATCGGAATCTCCCAATCCTACCAGCATAAGAACCGTTTCAACCAGCAAAAACAATGTTGATGCAATAGCTATACAGTAAAATATCTGCTCGGATAGTAAAAGAGAATTCCACCAGTTTACAAAACTCATTCCTCATACCCCCTCATTAATTAATAAAGTGTTGCCAAGCACGCCGCAGACTCAGCTTTCAAGCGGGCTGCTCCGTGGGAATACAGCATTACTTTAAGTATTTTTTTAAGCTTTGCCTTTTCTCCATCGTCATAGCCTGTAATCTCTTTCAGAACTTTATCGACTGCCGCATCAACTGCACTTTCATCCATTATATTTATATTCCCCTCTGACAGAAGATCCACATATATGTGATAAAGCACATTATCTCCTATAAGATCATCATCGGGATTGTCAACCTCTCCTCCGATAAGCTTTACAAGCTCGCATATCTTTTCAAGCTGAAGCGCTTCTTTCAGCATATTGATAATTATAATTCTGGCAAACTGTGCTCTTCCGTAAACTCTTTTAACCGGCGATGCAACAAACCCTCTTTTAACCCAGTTCTGTATTACATAGGGCTCAAGTCCTGTCATTACAGACACTTGGGAAAGAGTAATCCCGCCCGTTGCAAAAATCCCGTCAAACAAAGCTTTCGATGCGCCTTTTTTTATTTCGGATACCTCGATTTCCGTTCCCGGAAATGTGTGAAGCATTATTACACCCCCGTTTCATCCCTTTCTTCATCGTCAATATGATTATATCACACGGTCATGTGATTGTCAATAACAATTTTATGATTTTAAAAATCAGCAACAAAAAAGCACCCTGTCGGGTGCTTTTCACTTTTCTTATTCAACAACTGTGATTGCTGTGATGTGGGGATTTACGCCTTCATACCAGTAAAGGAATGCTTCAACGTCAACCTTATCGCCTGCTTCAAGCTCGCCAACAGTTGTATAAACCTCTGTATCAACGCCAGTTAAGTAAACTTCTACACAGAAATTATAGTCATCTACTCCGTCTGTAAGTGTAAGATAGATGTCATCACCGGGCTCGTCGTTCTTGTAGTTTACGGATTCAACTACGAGACCTTTAAAGAGTGCCTTCTTGTTCTGATGGTTTATAAGCTCTTCTGTTCCTAAGAGCTCTGTTGCATCAAATGCTTCCGCAACGAAGCTGCCTTCAAGGATTTCGAATGTTGCATCAACGATTTCAACTTCGCCTGCCCATTCAGCCTTATAACCTGTTACTCTGATTTTTGTACCTTCTGTAAGAAGATTGTATTCCTCTTCTGTGCAGGGCATTTCGTAAAGGAAATATGCTCCTTCCTCATTCTGAGTGTAGAAAGTACCCTTGTTATCCCACCAGGACTGCTTACCCTGAACATAGGTTTCAACTGTAACCTCTGTGTCAACGGGTGCTGCAACAAATTCCTCGTAACTCATAACAGCAACTTCTTCAGCAACTTCTTCTACAACCTCTTCATTTACTGCTTCTTCTGTACATCCTGCCATAGCGAATACCATAAGAAGCGCCAATGCCAATGCTAAAAACTTTTTCATAATTATTCTCCTTTATTATTTATTCCTAAATATTATACTCCAAAAGAAAAATATGTCAATATTTTTTCTTGTTTTTGATCTTTTCCCCGATTGCATAAGCTGCAATCAGCACCCATATAGCTGCAAGAGATATAATAAGCACCTTTGATTCAATCGGTAACGGAGAAAGCTCCTTTTTACTTCCGCCACCGACGCCACCTGTCTGATCAAGCCTGTATAAACTTTCCATCTCACGGAAAAGCTCGTCAAAATACTCTTCGTCCAGAACTTCTTTTCGCCTTACGGATTTTACCGTTTCCTCGATAAGCTGACCTGCCGCATTACGGAGCGATGCCGAGCCGTTGAAAACCGGTGTCACAAAACTGTGCTCTGTGTTTTCAAGCACAAGATTCGACGCATCAATCTTTACGCTGTAATAGGTGTCGTTATCCTCCCCCCTTCGGGAAAGATATTCCTTATAAGAGGTATCCTCCTGCGCCTTTTTTGTGACAGGTACATAGCCTTCGGTTTTGGAATATTCAATCTGCACCTCGTTTGTCAAAAGATACTGCAAAAACAACCAGGAAGCTAAAACCTCTCTCGGATTTTCCTTGTTGAATATGCAGACCGACGGTCCCTGGGAAATGACTTTCGGTTCATCGGGGTTTACCTGAGGAATCATTTTAACCACCGTTTCAAAATCCACAATGCTGTTTTCGTGAATATCCGAAAGTGGAGCATCGCTTCCGAGCCAGGTTGCACCTGCCGTGGAATCTATGGCAAAAATACACTGTCCCGCATTAAAGAAGTTTCCGGGATAGCTTGAAATCTTGAAGGTGGAAAATGCCCCGTTTCCGACGTGCTTTGAAATTTCCCAAAGAAAATCCTTTGTCTCATCGTTGAAAATTTTAATATTTCCGCCTGCATCAGAATAAGGAGCTCCCTTTTGCTTTAAGTACTGAATCATCATATTGTCCGTGGACTTGTAGATAAAGGGAATCATAACCTTCTGCCCGTTTAATTTGTAGGTGCCGTCCTCGTTTTTCTCCGTTGCGGCATCGGAAACCTCCCATATAAAGTCCCAGGTGATTTTATCTGGAATTTCATAGCCAAGGCGCTTTACATAATCCTTGTTTATGTAAAGTGCTTCGCCCGAGCGCATAAAAGGAAGGGCAAAGGAGGTTTCGCCAAAGGCACATTCCGATAAAAATTCGGGGACAATTTCTTCCTTTTTGGGAGCATCGAATTTAACTTTGCTTCCCGAAAGACCGAACCTTTCATCCGCCATAAGCTCGTTTAAGGCCACCACCGTATCCCCGCCCGACATATAGGTTGCAATATGGTCGGGATAGGTTATACAGATATTGGGCGTTGTATCTGTAGCGATATTTGTTATTACATCGTTGTAAATTTTGCCGTAGTCGGTGTAAAGCTTCATCTTTATCTTTATATTGGGGTAAAGTGCCTCAAAGTCGGAAATTGCCTTTTCGTAAATTGCTGTCTGCACCTTGTTTGTATCGTTTTTTGCCCAGAAGGTAAGTTCAAAGCTTTCCGATTCGTCAAAGCTTTCGGGAATGGAAAAGCTTACACTTTCCCTTTTGCCGTGACAGCCTGAAAAAACAGGCAGAATGAATGCTAAAGCAAGAACGATTGAAATAAGCTTTTTCATCCTTTAACGCCTCCTCTTGCCACGCCTTCCATAATTTTCTTTCTGAAAATCAGGAAAATGAGAATAAGCGGAAGGGATATAACCACCACCGCCGCCATCATTGCGGGGATGTTTTCTCTGCCGAAGCCTGCCTCCCTTATTTCCTGAATTCCGTTGGAAACCAGGAAATATTCCCTTTCGTCCGTTATAAGCCTCGGCCATACGAAGGAGTTCCAGCATTCAATAACCTTAAGTATGGTAACCGTGATGAGTGTGGGCTTACAGATGGGAACCATAACCTTCATCATAAACTTAAAATCACTTGTTCCGTCCACCTTTGCCGCACGGTAAAGCTCGTCGGGCACACCGGAAAAGCTTTCCTTTAATAAATACACATAGAAAACCGACATAACCGAGGGAAGAATAAGCCCCGTAAAGGTGTTCCTTAAGTCTAAATTTGTAACCGTGACAAAGTTTGTTATAATAACAAGCTCATTTGGTATCATCATAAGGGATAAAAACAGAGTAAAAAGAAGATTTTTTCCCTTAAATTCAAGCCTTGCAAAGGCAAAGGACGCGGGAACTATAACAATGAGCATAAGCGCCACCGTAACAACCGTAAAAATTACCGTATTCATAAAATAGGTGAAAAGCGGCACCGCAGTAAACGCATCTATATAGTTTTCAATTGTGGGAGACGTTAAGTAAAACTACGGGATAAACTCCGAATTATATGTGCCGTAGCTTTTAAAGGAAGTAAGTGCCATCCAGTAAAAGGGGAAGAG